>QGVC01000507.1 GCA_003242645.1 Pseudomonadota bacterium | reverse complement strand
CTTGGAAACGTTCGATGCGGTGTCGGCTGGCTCGCTCGACATGGGGTGGTCAGTAGCCACGAACCAGTCAGGCCGTGATCCGACATTCAATTTCTTCGGCTCGGTCCCGTTCGGCCCAGGCATTGGCATCCATTCAGCGGCGCCATCTTCGGTCTCTTTGACACGAAGCAGGAGCGGGTGCTGGTCACTCAAGAAGCCAATGTTCCGCCTCTCGTGGAGGGCACTCCGTATGCCGCGCTGCCGCAGAGCGATTTCTACAGAAGCCTCATCATCCACGAGGTCGTCCATGCAGTCATGCATCAAAATTTGAAGCGACCAGCATTGAGCCAGGCGACCTACGAGTATCCTGCCTATGCGCTCCAGATCGAATCTCTTGCTCCAAGCGTGCGCGACCTGTTCCTACAATCGTTTAATCAACGAGCGCTCAAGGCCAATTCGATTTTCAGTGATTCCACCTTGCTCTTCGACCCATACTTCTTTGCCGCGCGAGCCTATTTGCATTTCAAAGCCTCTGCTGACGGGTGCTCCCTTCTTGCTGCAATATTGGAGGGTGAGGTTTCCTTCATTGCTCCGCCAATGTAGTCGCCGCGTACGGAAACAGTTGCCCGCTGGCAGGCACACGATCACCTCGCGTTAGATTGAGCAGTCGATTGCCGGCTCTTTTATAGTTTTGAGTTGAAAGTTTGTTGGACGTGGCGCTCTGCCCCCGGCGCGCAGCACCGGCAAGCTCGCCTCTGTTCACGACGCACAAAGCTCGACAAAATCTTCCGCCGCGGCTGTTCTGGATACCGCAAAATAGTCGTGGGTGTCATTGGCGCCGGCTAAGGGATGACCGCTCCAGGCCTTCTGCAAACCTGGCAATTTTAGCCGCGCTGTCTGTAGATGCCGTGATGGCGAGCGGTGTCTCGATCTTCACTGTTCCGCTCCGCGATCTCCTGAACCAGCTCCCGCTGGCGACGTTGACGGCCAGAGTCGCTGCGCAACCATGTGCCAAACCAACCCAAATCCGATCAGGCCGACGCCACTCAACCAAATCTGCGTCTCGACCCAGAAGGCCAGAAACAGGCACGAAAGGAGCCCGGCCCAAGCAATCAGAGGTGAGAATAATCTCCTCGCCGCAGGAAGCCGCAGCGCAGCCAGATTGGTGATGGCGTAGTAGATCAGCACAGTGAAGGCGCTGAACGACCAGGTAACCGTCACGTCTCCGAGCAAGGCCAGCGCCGCGACGACGATTCCCACCGCTGCAACAGCAGGGACCGGAGAGCCGGAAGCGGCAATGCGAGAAAAAATAGGCGGGGCGTCACCGTGTCTACCCATGGCGAGGAGCACGCGCGACAAGCCGAGCAGGAGATTAAGAAGCACACCGAGCATGGCGGTCATCGCCCCGACAGCAATCATCGTGGAGGCGCCTGCAAGGCCGAACTGGCGCGCGACGACCTCGAGTGGCGCGATTTCGGTTTGCGCCGCTTGTGCCAGAATCTCAGGTCCGACAACGGCGATACCAACAGCGCCGACGCCTATGTAGAGCAGGCTCGACACGACAAGGGTCACTATGATGGCGCGCGGTATCGTCCGGCGCGGCTCGCGCACCTCCTCGCCGAGTGTCGCAATGCGCGCGTACCCCGTGAACGCCACAAACATGAGCGCGGCGGCATGAAACAGATCGCCGGACGAGGACGGAAAAAAGGGTGCCAAGGATCGCGCGCCTGCCGAGGTCAGATAAATTGCGCCGGCGACGATGAAGAAGAGCAAGGCTGTCAGCGTAACGGAGACGATCGCGATATTGGCCCGGCTGGAGAGCCGGATGCCGGAGATGACGATCAGCGTCATGGCAAGGGCGGTGGCTACGGCGATCAGCACGGTTGGGCCGGGGGCGTCCAGCAGCCGCAACAGATAACCGGCAAAGCCGAGGGCAGCCGTAGCCGCCGAAGCCGTCTTGGCGCACAGGAACATCCAGCCGGCGGTAAAACCGAGCCAGTGATTGAGATAGCGATTGCCGTACTCATAAGTGCCGCCGGAGACCGGCATGCTGGCCGCGAGCTGGGCGCTGCTCAGGGCGTTGCAGGTTGCGACCAGTGCCGCCAGCGCAGTGGCTAAGAGAACAGCCGGACCGGCCACGCCCGCAGCAATGCCGATGCTGACGAAGACGCCGGTGCCGACCATTGCGCCGAGGCCCATCATGGTGGCGCCAAAGACGCCAAGCTCGCGCCTGAGACGGCCCTGCACTTCAGTCATGCCGCACGTCCTTACTGCTCCTCCGCAAACCTTTGCGGGCCGGACCTAGTTGCAGGTGCCGATGTGCTTGCCGGACTTGTAGCTCAGGCCGACGCGGAGAGTTTCGAAGTCAACATCTCCTTCGGCAGGGAGAGCGCCTAGAACAATTATAGGCCCCGCTCCCTAAGTCGAAATGCACGAACTCTGCTCTGGCGCTGACGTTTTGGGTCACGGCAATTCGCGCCGCCGCCATAAACCCAACCTTCGCGCATCGTTGAGTCTTTGTCAGACACGCTGCCCTGGTTGACCTTCAGCCCGGTGTCCACTCAAGCGTATCCTGGTCCTTTATACAATTCGCACGTGCCGGACAAAGAGGAAAGGATATTATACAGAGG
>QGVC01000106.1 GCA_003242645.1 Pseudomonadota bacterium | reverse complement strand
TCTTGTTGCCGGATTGTGCTGCAAATACCATGTCCAGCATACCCGATGAGCGAGGCCCGGCTCGACTGATCGATCGGCGAGGAACCCATCAGGAGGCGAATATGAAGGCGGCTCAGGTGATGACCTTCGGCGCGGCGACCATAAAGCCGGAAGCTTCAATTCGAGAAGCCGCACGCATAATGCTCGATTATCGGATAAGCGGCTTGCCGGTCGTCGACGATGAAGGCAACCTGATCGGCATCATCACGGAAGGGGATCTGCTTGGCGGCGTCACCGGTGACCGCCAACGCCGACGTTGGCTCGAGTTCATTCTCAACGACGGCTCCGCCAGCCCGCCCCAGCCTCCGCGGGCGCAGTCCGTTGGCGAGCTGATGACCCGGCAAGTCATCACGGCCACCGAGGACACTCCCGTACAGGAAATCGTCAAGCAAATGAAAACCAACGGGATCAAGCGTATTCCGGTGGTGAAGGGCAACAAGGTGGTCGGCATCGTCAGCAGGTCCGACCTTCTGCGCGGCCTCGCGTTGGAAGCGAAGATGATGCCCAGCGCCGATGCCGAGGATTATGCGCTGCGTGACCGCGTGCTGCAGAAACTTATGGAGGAAGGGCGGGGCACCGGGGTTTGTGTGAACGTCCTCGTGCAGCAGGGAGTCGTGGAGCTCCGAGGCGCCATGCCGAACCAGGATTTGGCAGCCAGACTCGTCGCGGCGGCACGCCAAGTCCCCGGCGTCAAGGACGTTGTGGACCGGCTGGTGGTTGTCCAGTCCACAACGGGCTGAGCTTGATTAGGCTCGGCTCGACTTAGTCGCCGTTAGGCACCAACCGATACAGGCGCTCGGTGTCCTCGCGGCTACTAAGCTCGGTGCCCTCGGCCATCAGCGCTGCAGCGCCTGAGGCCATCCCGTAGCGCACGGCATTGCGCAGTGTTTCGCCACGAGCGAGCGCGAACACGATGCCGCCCAGCATGCTGTCACCAGCGCCGACGGTGCTGCGGATTGGAACCTCCAGGGCTGGAAAGTGCTCAGCCTCGTCAGCCGTGATGAACAGGGCGCCGTTTGCACCGAGGGAGAGCACGACAACCTCGGCCCTGCCGTCACGGATCATCTCGCGGCCGGCGGCGATTTGGTCCTCCCTCGTTTTGAGCTCACGTCCGACAAATTCTGACAACTCGCGCAGATTAGGCTTCACCAGGTAAACGCCAGCTCGGCCGACTTCCCTCAGCGCGTCACCCGAGGTGTCGAGAAAGAACTTCGCGTTCCACTCCTTCGCCAGCCGGGCGAAGCGCGCGTAGAAATCGGCGGGCACGCCGGGCGGCAGGCTGCCGCTGGCAACTAGGAACTGCGGGCGGGGATGGAGCGTCGCGACGGCTTCGTAAAAGCGCTCCTGCTCTTGTGGCGATACGTGCGGACCGGGAAAGACGAACCTGAACTGATTGTGTGTCGCGCGCTCGTCCACGGTGAAGCTGACGCGCGTTTGACCTTCAATGGGGACAACGCGCTGTGGAATGCCGGCGGCATTGAGCAACTTTTGCAGTGAATCCCCCACCGGTCCGCCTGCTGTGTACACGGCCACCGCGTTGCCGCCGAGGGTGCAAACCACCCGCGCGACGTTCACGCCCCCGCCGCCGGGGTGATAGCGTGCCGCAGTGCAGCGCAGCTTGTGTTCGGACCTAACCCTCTCCGTGGACGTAGAGACGTCGAGGGCGGGGTTGAGCGTCAGCGTGGCAATGACAGGCATTTGGTCCACGGGTTCACCTTGATAGCTCGTGTGTTCGAGACTTTCGCCTCTAAAGATAGAAACTCCCAAGGCAGAGAATAACGGCGCCAGTCTCGACAAACCGGCTGTGCTTCACTTCTTCGCCGGACGAACGTCCGCTTGGCCGAGGAGCACGCGCCTCCTCTCCTCGAATTCCTCGCGGTCGATTTCGCCACGGGCGAACCGCTCCTCGAGAATTTCGATCGCTGAGGGTTTAGACGGGCTCTGCTCGCGAGGGGTTCCAACCAACCAGCGCACCAACAGCACCACGAGGGTGATGACGGCGGTCCAAAACACGATCATCAGCAGAGCGCCGAGCAGCATCGGACCCCAGCCCCATACGTACCACACGCCTTCCCGGTAAACCTGTGCCTCGGCTGTAAGTGCAACAATGCCTGGCCAGAGCCCGAGCCAGAATGCAGCCTGCAGCTTCATGCGTGGCCTCCCGCATCGGAACGCGCAACCGCTTAGCCGGATCCCGACACCAGGCGCCGTTCCACCTCAGCGACATGTTGAACCGTGGCGATGAAGCTGTCGGGGTTGAGTGAGATCGAGTCGATCCCTTCCTCGACGAGAAAAGCTGCGAAGTCGGGATAATTGCTCGGCGCTTGCCCGCAGATGCCGACCTTGATGCCGGCTTCGTGTGCCTTGCGGATCGCTTCGCTGATGGCCCGCTTTACCGCCTCGTTGCGCTCGTCGAAAAGCGGAGCCAGCTCAGCTGAATCCCGGTCGACGCCAAGCACAAGCTGCGTGAGGTCATTGCTGCCAATCGAAAAGCCGTCGAAGCGCTTTGCGAATTCCTCCGCCAGAATGACGTTCGACGGAATCTCGCACATCATGTAGACCTGCAACCCTTCGCGGCCTCGCTCGAGACCGTGCTCGGCCATCACCGACAGCACACGGTCCGCCTCCGCCGGGGTTCGGCAGAAGGGGACCATAACGATGACGTTCTTGAGGCCGATCTCCTCGCGCACCTTCCGGAGTGCGCGGCATTCGAGTGCGAAGCCCTCCTTGTACCGATCGCTGTAGTACCGGGAGGCCCCGCGGAAGCCGAGCATCGGGTTCTCCTCCCGCGGCTCGAAAGAAGCGCCGCCAATCAGGTGGGCGTATTCGTTCGTCTTGAAGTCGCTGAGGCGGACGATGACGTCGTGCGGATGATAAGGGGCCGCGATCTTTGCGATGCCGCGTGCGAGCTGATCCACGAAGAAGTCGCGTGGATCGCTATAACCCCGCGTCAGCTGCTCGATCTGCCGGCGCTCTTCGCGGTCTTGGACACGGTCGGGATGAACCAGCGCCATCGGGTGGATCTTGATGTAATTGTTGATGATGAACTCCATGCGCGCCAGCCCGACGCCCTTGGCCGGCAATCGCCAGTACTGGAAGGCAGCGGCCGGACTGGCGAGGTTGATCATCATCGCGGTCCGAGTTTCCGGGAGCTCTTCGGGGACCACCTCGGACGTTTCGAAGTCGAGAATGCCGTCGTAGACATAGCCGATGTCGCCCTCTGCGCAGGAAAGGGTGACGTCCTGACCGTCGCGAAGCACCTCGGTTGCCCTGCCGGTGCCGACAATTGCGGGCACGCCAAGCTCGCGGCTGACGATGGCGGCGTGGCTGGTGGTTCCGCCCTGGTCGGTGATGATGCCGCGCGCTTTGCGCATGACCGGCACCCAATCCGGGTCTGTGGATTCGGTGACCAGGATCGAGCCCTCGCGAAACCGATTGATGTCGTGCGCACTCTTGATGACGCAAACAGGGCCGGCCGAAATTGCCTGTCCGATGGCGGCGCCGGAAATGAGCGGTGTCCTTCTTTTCTCCTTGAGCCGGTAAACCTTGAGCGGCGCCGCGCGCGAAACGGCCTGCACCGTCTCGGGCCGCGCCTGCAGAATAGCGAGTTCGCCTGTTTCGCCATCCTTGGCCCATTCGATATCCATCGGCCGGCCGTAATGGCGCTCAATCGCCACTGCCCAGCGGGCGAATTGGAGAATTTCATCGTCGTTCAAAACGAACGATTGCCGTTCTCGACGCGTGGTGTTGACGTTTTTCGTTCGCCCACTGTTGTCCTCCGCGTAAATCATTTTACGCGCTTTTTCGCCGAGCGTTTTCTCGATGATCGGACGATAGCGCGCGTCATCAAGCGGGGGTTTGAAGACAACATATTTGTCCGGAATAATCGTCCCCTGCACGACGTTTTCTCCGAGGCCCCAGCCGGCATTGATCACCACGACGCCAGGAAAACCCGTTTCGGTATCTATGGTGAACATTACACCGGCGCCGGCGAGGTCCGCCCGCACCATCCGCTGCACCCCGGCAGAGAGCGCGACCTGCATGTGGTCGAAGCCTTTTGCCTCGCGGTAGCTGATGGCGCGGTTGGTGAAGAGCGAAGCGTAGCAACGCCGGCAGGCGTCTAGCAGATCGCGCTCGCCTCGTACGTTAAGAAACGTCTCCTGCTGCCCGGCGAAACTCGCCTCCGGCAGATCCTCGGCTGTCGCACTGGAACGCACGGCTACGGAGACATCGGTCTGCCCGCTGCGACGAGCCAGCTCTCGGTAGGCGTTGCGGATCGCTTCGGCGATGTGCTCCGGAAATTCACCATTGAGAAACAGCCGGCGGATGGCGGCCCCGGTCTCATACAGCGTCGCCTTGCCGGTCTTCATGGCCTCGAGGTTGTCGCGGATGGCGTCCTCGATGCCGTTGGCGGCGATGTATTCCCGGTAGGCCACGGCGGTCGTAGCGAACCCGTCGGGGACACGTACCCCTTCCTTCTTGAGGCTGCGGATCATTTCACCGAGGCTGGCATTCTTACCGCCGACCTGGGGGACATCATCAGATCCAAGATCTTCGAACCAGCGGATGTACTTATTGCGCTCTGCCATCTCTGAACGCCTTTTCTGACCGACACGACTATGACGATCGGTCGGCGCACTCACATTGACGCCGATCAGCCCTGGCCCGTGCCCCCATTCCGGTGAGTTGACGCGCCCCCTGAGCGTCGGTCCTTCAGCTGGGGGTGCTTCCCGGCTCTCCTTGTCCGGAGATGGGCCGGAGCCCGCCACTCTCTCGGGAACAGCGAAGCTCGAGGCGCGTTCCCGGCTTAACGGGGAAGCGCTCATTCCGAACTACGATGTGATCCGCGCCCGACCAGCGTTCGGGTATCGTCAGCGTCATGCGGCCTTCCTGAATTTCCATATCCAGCCACTCCCCGCGATATCGCAGCCTCAAGCGCAATCCCTTCAGATCTTCTGCGAGGCACGGGTTTACGCGGAAGAGGTCGCCGCGGATCTCAAGACCTATTTGCCCGCGCTGCACGATGTCGACCGTTCCGGCCATTGCGCCAAGGTGAATGCCCTCCTGCGTCGTGCCGCCCTGGATATCTGCGATGTCACTTTCGAGCGCACGCTTCAGCAGTGCCCAGGCTTTCGCACGATCCGTCCGCGCCAAAACCCACGAATGCACTACCCGGCTGAGCGTGGAGCCGTCTGAGGTCCGCTGCAGGTAGTAGTTGATCGTCGGGGGAATGCTCTCACTTTCGAAGGGGTAGCCTAGATGGGTGAAGAGGTCGCGAAGCTCCTCGGAGGAGAAGAGATAGAACAGCATCAAAGCGTCCGCCTGCTTTGATGCTTTGTAGCGGTTAACCGTGTCTCCCTCGGCCTCGAGGATTCGGTCCAGGCGATGAATGTCGCCGTATTTCTTGCGGTAGCCCTCCCAGTCAAACTCTTCCAACCGCTCGTATCCTTCGAACTGGCTGATGATGCCATCATGGAAGGGCACGAACAGCTTGCGGCTGATGTCGTCCCACGACTGAAGCTCCTCGTTGGTCAAGCCAATCAGCTCACGAATTTCGCTTGCACGCTCCTCTCCGACGACGTCCAGCACATCGCGGGCTCGCCGCAACACCCACGAGGCCATGACGTTGGTGTAGGCGTTGTTGTCGATGCCCGGCTTGTCGGACCACGGATAGCGATCGTGGAACTCGTCCGGTCCCATGGTGCCGCGGATTTCGTAACGGCCGCGGTCGGGATTCCATTTTGCAGTGCTGGCCCAGAAGCGCGCGATCTCCAGCAGCATGATCGAGCCGTAGACTGACATGAACTCCCGGTCCGCGGTCGTTTCGTAGTAACGCCAAATGTTATGGGCGATGGCCGAATTGACATGCCATTGCAAATGCGTGTTGTCAGGAATCCAGCGTCCGGATTTCGGATTGAGGTGCATGACTTGCGTTTCCTCCCGGCCGCTGCTGCCGCTTTGCCAGGGATACATGGCGCCTCGGAAACCCGCCTCCTTCGCCATGTGCCTCGCTTCGGGAAGTCTGCGAAAGCGATAAAGCAAAAGCGCGCGCGTAATTTCAGGAAGCCGGAAATTCAAGAATGGAAAAATGAAGAGCTCATCCCAGAAAATGTGTCCGCGATAGGCCTCGCCATGCAGACCACGGGCAGGCACGCCGACGTCGCGGTCGACGCTGTGCGGCGAGACGGTCTGCAGCAGGTGGAAGATGTGCAGGCGCAGGACCATCTGCGTGTGGACGTCGCCTTCGAGGGCGAGATCGCAGCGATTCCACAGGTGGGACCAAGACAGAACATGGGTTTGCAACAGATCGCGAAAGCGGGGTGCACGTGCGATCGCCTCGGCAGCTGCTATTGCTGGCTCCGAGATGGCGTTGTCACGGGAGGTGAAGAAGGCGACGATTTTTTCGACTTTGATCTCCTCGCCCTGATCGATTTGAAAGGCCAGCTCTTGAGCGATGTACCGATCATCTTCCTCCAAGAGCTTACGCTCGATCTCAATAGGATGATCGCTGCGATACACGCGTGTGCGAGCTGCCTCCGCAACACGGATGTGCGATTGATTGGTCTCCACGACCAGCATGATGCTGTCGCTGTCGAACTGCTCTGCCGTGAGAGCAACGAGGTGCGTGTTGGCGAGCTGCCGATACCGTGCGACGTTGGCGTTTACGACGCGCCCATCGAGACCTGAGCGGATCTCAATCCCACCTGACCAGTTTTCCGGACGCAGCACCCATTCGATCGCGCCGAAATGTGGTGTGCCCATATGGACGATGCGGCGGCACGTGAGGCTCGTCTCTCGCCCCTGGCGATCACTCACCCGAAACGTCCGCCTGAGCACGCCCTGGCGTAGGTCGAGCTCCTGCCGGTAATCCAGGATTTTTGAGCCCAGGAGATTTAGCCAGTCACCGCCAGCGGGCCGGAATGTGAGGTGCAGCCAATTCGGGAAATTGACGAGATCTTCATTCTCGATCGTCCGGCCTGCAATTTCGGTCTTGAGGCGGTTATAGCCGCCGGCCATATACGTCCCGGGATAATGGATGTCGTCTGCCTCCGACTCTTCCGCTGCACCTCGCGTCGCGAATTTCCCGTTGCCCAACGTACAGAGCGCTTCGCGAAGGCCCTCTTGCTCGGGCTCGAAACGGTCGTAGGACAGTGTCCAATCGTTCATCCTTCTGCCGATTTCAGCCACAGGGTCAGCTTCCGGAGAAATTCTCCAACTTCGGCGGGGCTTTGCAGAACGTATCGCGCGGCGGTAGGCCGGGGCGCGCGGGAAACCAAGATTCCGATGCCGCCATGGTCGCGCAGTGCCGTGAATGCATCTTCGTCGGTTTCGTCATCACCGATATAAACGGGCAAAGCATCTGGCCGATCGAGATCGAGCTTGCTCAAAAGCCATAGCACGGCCCGGCCTTTGTCCCAGTCGAGCTTTGGCCTGATGCTGAAAACCTTTTTCCCGCCGGCTTTGCGAAGCTCTGGTCGCACCTCGCTGATCGCAGCCTCGACGGCCTGCTCTACGGTTCCCAGGTGATCAGGTGAAACGAGACGATAATGTACGGCGATTGCAAAGCGCTTGCGCTCGATCAAGACTCCAGGAATGCGAGCCAGCGCTGCCTCCAGGCGGCTTTGAGCTTCATCGAGCGCGGGCAAATATTCCCTGGCCCGCTCATGCTCCTTGCGAAGGCCATTCGGTCCCGCGATGTCGAAGCCGTGACTGCCAGCGTAGATAAGCTCATCTAATCCGACGAAACGCTCGACGACTGTCCGATCGCGCCCGCTGACGATGGCGACGGTGCAGACGCCGGCGATGTCCTTCAATACTTGCCTCATGTCATCGCTGAGGGTCGCGAGCTCTGGCTTGCTGACGATCGGGGTCAGCGTGCCGTCGTAGTCGAGGAAGATCGCCAGCCGGCGGCTCTCGAGCTGGCGTGTCAGTTCCTCGAATTCTTCCAGCGCATTTGGAAGCTGTACCGAGGCGCGTGGGACTTCGATCTGCAACTCTGCCAGATCGCGGACCACGATGGCCGCGCCGTGCGCTCGCAGCGCTTCGGCTTGGTCGCCTCGATCGACCGCGATCACCAGGCCGTAGCCGGCCGACCTCAACGCCTGTACTCCCGAGATCGCATCCTCCACGCCGAAGGCGCGGGCTGGCGTGACCTCCAGGAGGCGAGCCGCTTCAAGAAAAATATCCGGATGGGGCTTGCCCTTCAGCGACAGGCGCTCGGCATCGAGGCCGTCGACACGGACGTCGAATAACTCCTCCAGACCCGCTCTCTCCAGGATAGTTCTGGTGTTCTTGCTGGATGAAACGAGCCCAATTCTTATGCCGTTCTCGCGCAACTCTCGGACGAAGCGCACGGAGCTTTCGAATACCTCCACGCCTTCGCGAGCCAAGCGCGCGTTGAAGAGCTCATTCTTGCGGTTTCCGAGCCCACAGATCGTCTCGCGGTCTGGCGGGTCGTCCGGATTGCCGAAGTCGAGAACAATGTTTCTCGATTCCAGAAAACTGCGAATACCTTCGTAGCGCGGCTTTCCGTCGACGTACTGAAGATAGTCCTTGTTCAGGTCGAACGGCTCGAAAGGCTCACCGGTTCGCGTGGCACGTTTCTGAAGGTAATCGTCGAACAGCTCCTTCCACGCCGCTGCGTGGAGGCTCGCCGTGTGCGTTATGACGCCATCGAGGTCGAAGACGGCGGCATCGAACGCCTCGAGGTCGATGATGGCCGGTTTCCCCATGGGGATGCCATTGCTCCAAGTCCGCTCGTTCCGTGCTGGTGAGCTCATCCTGGGACTAAACTGAACCGGGTACAATCGGCGAGGTTCCGAAGAGGCAAATTCAAGCTGAACCGTGCCAGCCGGTCCATTGGACGGCTTCCGTCCAGCATGAGCGGAAACTTGTCCCCAGGCTACAACTTGAGGGTGTGATCTGCATGGACGCGAATGTCCGCTCGGCTTAAGTTTCGCCCGCACACTGCCCAGCAGCTTCCCTTGTCTGCGTTATTTGGATCGTCGTGCAGGAAGCGAGACGAAGCGTGTCAGGCGTACCGAGACAATCGATCGACAGACATGCCAAGCCGGCGCGATGGGTAGCGGTCCACACCCATCCTCATCGAGAGCACATCGCTATTGAAAACCTGGTACGGCAGGGCTTCGAGTCCTATTGCCCGATGATCCGGCGCCGCGTGCGCCACGCCCGGCGGACGAGCGATGTGCTGCGCCCCCTGTTCCCCTGCTATCTGTTTGTCAGGATCGATCCCGAATCCCAGCGCTGGCGTCCGATCGAGTCGACCTTCGGTGTGCGCTCTCTTGTGCGCTTCGGTGACCAACTGGGTTTTGTCGACAACGCTTTCATAGAGAGTATCAAGGCGCGTGAGGTGGACGGAGCAATCGTCAAGCCTGCGGAGCCTTATCGTCCGGGTCAGCAAATCCGGATTGCCGGAGGACCGTTCGAAGGCCTCGTGGCCACCATCATCAGCATGAATGAGAGGGATCGCCTGACGGTGCTAATGGATCTTTTGAACCAAAGGGTTAGGGTCCAAATTGCAGCGCGCGATATCGCGACTTGGTAATTGGGGTTGCGCCTTAATTCACTATTGCCCCGCAAGATTTGCGGCCGAAACGCGCCTCGGTAACGGGGTCTTTTTGCTGCATTGCAAAATAATATCCCGTAGCAAATCAGCCAAAAGTCAGGGTTCCGGCTCCGCAGATCTCTCCGTAACGTCGCCCACTCGGGAACGATTCTGACCCGGGTCAGGGGTCAGTCGGGTCTTCCCAAAACACACAGCCGCATGCGGATGAAAGTATTCATGGGAGAGACGACTAATGGAACAGGGCGAAGACAGGTACTGGCGACGAACCAGTACCCTCATGTGGACCATGTTTGCGATCTGGGTTTTCTTCAGCTTCGTCATCCACTTCTTCGTATACCAGCTGAATGAAATCCAGTTTCTAGGCTTCCCGCTGGGCTTCTACATGGCCGCCCAGGGATCGCTCATCGCTTTCGTCGTGATGCTCTTCGTCTTCGCTGCTGCGCAAGACAGGATCGATCGCGAGGAAGGCGTGGCCGAGGACGAGTGAGGAGGGCGCGACCATGGCTGATCAAGCTCAGGCCGCGAAAGGGGATTTCGTCTCCAATCTCGGCAAGATTTACGGCCTGTATACAGGCGGCTTCTTCGCCTTCGTCATCTTTCTCGCGATTCTCGAGCAGCTTGGCGTACCCAACCAGTTCATCGGCTACGGGTTCGTGTTCCTGACG
>QGVC01000506.1 GCA_003242645.1 Pseudomonadota bacterium | reverse complement strand
ACCTTGCGCTCATGAGCGTCAGCCCGGCGTCAGAGAAGGCCAGTTTTTCGGCCGAGATGGTCGCTTTTACCTTTTCGCCCGCGAACGACAGCACGCCCGATCCCATGGTTCGCAAGCTGAAGGATCAAGGGTTGGGCCGCCTCGGGCAGACTGACGACCGTGACAACAACGCGTTTGACGCGCCTTATCGCATGCTGAGCCTCGCCAGCAGCCTTTTCTTGGAAGGGCTGTTGCGCTGGCCTTTTCTGCCGGGTTTCGGCGCTACGAAAGAACCTTTCGAACCGCGTCGGTAGGTAGTTTCGAAAAAGGTGACGCGTGATCGCCACACTGGGCCCTAGCCTGTGTGTAGCCGGCGTTTCTCATTGGCCCTGTGTCTCCCCGTCTTGATAGACGGTCAACACGGGTACTACCGAGGACAAACAATGAAGAGAAAGGCGCGCTCGGCTGGCAAACGCGGAGCGAAGGAGCTCCATTTTCAAGGCATTCCGACGGCGGTCGAAGTTCGACACCATCCCGCAGCACGCCGCATGACGCTCAGAGTGAGTCGCGCTAGGCGGGCCGTCATCGTCACTCTACCGATGCAATGCGACCTCGAGCAGGCCGGACAGTTCGTCTCGCGTCATCTCGATTGGGTCAAGGCGAGGCTCGGCAGCCTGCCCCCGCCGGTTCCTTTCGAAGACGGGGCTGAGATTCCGCTGCGAGGTGTCCCGCACACCATCCGCTTTCTCGGACATCTGCGCCGCGGCCCCGTCGTTTTGATCGATCAAAAGCCGGACGGCCGGCCACAGCTCGTTGTCTCCGGCGAATCAAACCACGCTCCAAGACGGCTGCTCGATTGGCTCATCGCGCAGGCGCGCAAGGATCTCGACGAGCGTGTCGCCTGGCACGCCGCCAATTTGAAGCTGCGGCCACGCGGCATCGCCATTCGCGATCAGGTGAGCCGTTGGGGCTCATGCTCCACGACCGGCATGCTGTCGTTCTCGTGGCGCCTTATCCTCGCACCGCCGTTGATCCTCGACTATGTCGCGGCACACGAGGTAGCGCATCTCGCCGAAATGAATCACGGCCCTCGGTTCTGGGCGCTGGTGCGCAAGACGATGCCACGGATGGATGAGGCCAAGGAGTGGCTACGCGTCTACGGCATGGACTTGCACCGGTTCGGCCCGGAGGCCTGAAGCGGAGAGCTTCCCGGTCAGATGGATTCGGTGAATGGGGCGATGAAGATCGCCGCAAGCATGGCCATGACCACACGGGTCGCGATGACGAACCCCATAAAGACGATCTGACGCTCCTCGATCAGGAACCAGAGGAAGTTGTTGTACTTCGGATCAATTCCGAGATTCGTCAGCCAAGACTTGAACCCACTCGCAGATTGGAAAAAGTCCTGCATCAGGTCGGGAGAGAGGTACCACACGACGCCCATGGCCAGAGCGCCCAGGATGAGCGAGGTGAAAATATTTGTGGTCGCTAGGAAGACTCTGAGCATGGTTACCCCCCACTTCTGTGGACTTGTCTCCGTCCCCGGATAGAACCTGGTTTGTCCGCTTCTACGGCACTCGGGACCTTCGATCCGCGACTCTCTTCGATAGACCGTGCCCGGAGAGCAGCCATGGTGGCATCACCAAGGGGCAGAGCTTAGGCCTCGATCCGAGGATTTTTGGACAACACTTCTAGTCGAAGACCGCTTTCCGAAACCTATAAAGGATCGAAAGCTGTGGGTTTGTCACCCGAGTAACAGCCCCTCCGTTCATTCTTTGGCAAACCTTTTCCAACGATTCGAGGAATTGGCTCGAAGCACTTGTTTGCGCGAAGTTGGAGATCACGGATGAACCCCGTTGCCCATCGAATCACGCCAGACCTGATCAGCGACTACGTCGCCGGCCGGCTGGATGCCAGGGAAGCGGACTTGATCGAGAATGCCATGTCCCGAAATCGGGATATCGCGGCAGCCGTGGCAGCAGCCCGCAAGCTCAACTCCAGGATCGGGCGCTACTTTTCGCAACGTGGTCCTCAGGGCCGCGGCTAAAGCAGAATTGGACGCTTCAGGTGCGCTCGAATCGGTATCTCATCCAGATCCTTGTCATAGTCGTGGCGAGCCAATTCGTCGTTGGCGCCGCGATTGCTGTTTCGGCAGCAGTCATTCTTCCTCTTCTCGGCGGGTAAGTTGGCGCTAGTCCCGGCGCTCTCGGCGCAAGCCGGTCTAGCCATTTTGCATTCTAAGCCGAGGCGGGCGTGCCTATCGAGGCAGCAGTACGAGCACCGCTCGAAGTCGCCGCGCCGCATCCTCTACTGCCCGGCGCGTCACCTCTCTCAAGTAATATCCGTCTGTTTGCCCGAGATGGGTAGCGATTCGGGGTGCGCTCTCACGAAGTGATGCAGCACGTGGAGCAGAATCTGCACGTGCTCCTTGTCGCCCCGCTGCTGTGCGGCCCGGATATCTTCGATGATCATCTCCCGAATGCGCTCCGGCCCGTGCTCCTGCTGCATGAGATATTCCGCCAGAGCACACGCCGCGGTTTCCGGCAGGTTCTCATGCTCGGCTATGGCCAAGACCTCGTCGCGGCTCAGTCCGGAGAAGGCGATCATGTCCTCGATCGTAAGCATTGGCAA
>QGVC01000505.1 GCA_003242645.1 Pseudomonadota bacterium | reverse complement strand
ACCCACAAGGGCGCGTGTCCCGCAGGGCAAGGGCGCAAAGCGCCCGCAGCGTGAATGCCGTGGTTAGACGCCGCTGGGTCCCCCCTGGCAGCCCAGCTTACAATTTGCATTCCACCAGCACATACGTTGTAGGGCTATAGCATCTATTCCTCATTCGGGCGTTTTTCGCCCTCAAGAGCGGACAATAGCATTTCTATCTTACTGAACAACTCATCGTATGTGATCACGACGACGTCTTTTTGACTACAACGAAACAGCTCAAAAGACTTACGCCTCTCAGAATCACCCAATTGTGTCTCAGCGTGGCCAGCGATCACCAGGCAATGGGGATGAAAGACATCTATGAAATCCTCATAACCTTGGCGGACACCGTGAAAGGAGGTCATCAAGCTATATCGGTAGTTAAGAACCTGTGCGATCGCGCCAGCAAGTTCCTCTGACGGACTGTAGAGCCCACCTCGGTAGCGACGACCAAGAAGCTTTGTTTGGGGCGTCTTGATCTCGATGAGCACAGCGTTTCGGGTTAGCGGATTGCGCCCAAGGTAATCAGCTATGTTGCCGCCCGTGTTATCGAGCATCTTTCCTCCGACATATGCCTTTCCGCGAATGATTACAACAGGGAATGAGAACACCTGCGACAAGACGAAAGCATTCTCCTCGAGGGTGTCCTGCCAGTACTCTTCATTACGATTGTCCTTGTTGTTATTCCACTCCTCCAACACAGACCGCAGCGCTGATATCCCTACCAAACTACCGATTTGTCTTAGCGTTGCCGCGTTGAGGCGACGAAGTTGCGAAAGAACCGCGGCCGTATTGTCGAGATCGGCTGCCCACTCTACAAATTGTGCGAAAATCTCAACCCCTGTACGTCGCGCCACTTCTAGGAGTCTCTCGAAATCAAACTGCGCAATCTCTGAGGGCGCAGCATTTGATTCTAGCTTCAGGAAGTGGAGTTTCTTGTTCGGGAGTCCATGCTTTTGGTGGAGTCGGTACAAGCCGGCAATGTGCCGTATCAATGTGATTACTTCCTCAGTGCTCAAATCGATCTTTACCCATTCACCAGCTCGGAGACGACTCAGATGCAATTCATTATGATCTTCCCACTCGTCGTTCTTACCCTTCCGCTGGAAGACTAGGCAACCCTTAACAGCAAGCCGGGCGTCATTAGGATTGTTGACCAGAAGCGGCTTGAACACCAAACGAGTGGTCTTATTCTGCCTGAGAACCACCGGCTCGCACTCGACGGCGCTAGAAGACCGCGGAATAACAGTAAAGATCTCCACGGAAGCCTGCTTGGTTCAGGTGAATGGGACAAGAAACGTTGATAGCGTCAGTCTAATACGGCGACATCGGGGGCCCAGTGGCGTCTAACGCTTCAGCACTCACGACGTGCCCCGCAGCGGGCCGATGCTGCTCATCTTTGAGCTGCACGCCAGCCCCGCAAGGGGCATGTCCCGGAGCGAGCGAGAGCGAGCGGAGGGCGAGGGCGCGAAGCGCCCGAGGCGTGAGTGCTCTGTTATGCGCCGTTGCGTTGCTTGGATTCGCAGATTTCTTCTAACGCGCGATTCACGGCAACGCCAATCTCAATCACTCGCGCACTAATCTCTCGGCTTCCGTTCTCAAAATACTCCCCGGCCCAGCACTGTTCAAACGATTCATTGTCATATGAGAAGTGGCCTATGCGCATTCCGTACTTGGGGTCACCTGTGAAATCAAACGAAATCTGGAAGCCAGCCGGAACTAGCCGCCGGTGTTTTAGCGTATTGACAAGCGCACGCAAGTAACGATACGCATGACTTGCCACTAACCGATCAAGTGCCGAGACGACCTCAGCGTGGAGGTTGGCCGCTGCAAGCTTGTCACGCACGACAGCTGGATAAATCTTCCGTTCCGATATGGGACGCGGCAAGCGGTTGGGGAGTCCAAGTCCGAAATACACCAACGGGGCAATCAAGTCTGTAGCAGAATGGAGTGCCCGAAAGAAGGCGATGAGGTGGGCGGTTGCTTCAAATCGTGCCCTGGAAAGGGGCCGTTGCTTATCGCCTGGCTCGGCTTCGTAGAATAGTTGCCGCATGGCCGCCCAGCCACGTGTTTCGCCTGGGCGTGCTGCGGGAAATTCAAGATTATCCATTAACTGGCACACCTGCCGTGCGTGAAAGCCTGCAAAATCGAAATCTCTTGCCAGGCCTTGGGCTGCTGAATAAGCAGATTCTACCAAGTCCTCATCCCAAACAGCCGATGCAAGCTCCCGGAATCGCCGAATACTCCAAACAGGCTTCTTGTTGGCCATGTGATAGTAGCAATGGCGCATAACGCTTCAGCACTCACGACGGCCGAGCCGTAGGCGAGGCTGTCCCGAAGGGCAAGGCGGCGTAGCCGCCGCAGCGTGAGTGCGATGTTAGACGCCGTTGGGGCCGCTGGTGGCCAAAGCAAGGCATTCGGATCGATGTCCAACCGGCTGCCTTACGGCAACTCGTTGATGGTATCAACCTGGATTATATCGTTCGAGAAAAACTGACTTCACGGCCAACTACTAAAACCAACCTCTGACTTCTTACCCGCACAGCGACGTTCTAGGCTAATTAAATTTGTCTACTAGCCCGTAAGCGACAA
>QGVC01000504.1 GCA_003242645.1 Pseudomonadota bacterium | reverse complement strand
CGGGGAATGGCCGCGAGAGGAGCTGAGCCGCGGACATGAAGCTGCCGGCCGCCGCTTCGGTATCATCGGCTACGGCTCTATCGGGCAGCAGGTCGGCGCTAGAGCGCGGGCGCTCGGGATGCATATTGTCGCCTATGACAGATACCTGCCTCCCGACAGTCCGGCCTGGGAGAATGCCGAGCGGGCCAGTTTGGACGAAGTGCTTGAGATTTGCGATGTGGTCACGCTGCACTGTCCGCTGACTCCGGAAACACGCGGCCTGATCGGTGCTCGCGAGCTTGCCCGCATGAAGAAGGGCGCGATTCTGATCAACACCGCCCGCGGCGGCATAGTCGACGAGCAGGCTCTGGCCGATGCGCTGCGGTCAGGTCATCTCGGCGGCGCCGCCATCGACGTGTTCTCGACGGAGCCGATCGACGAAAGCACGGCCGCGATTTTCCGCAACGTCCCGAACCTGATCCTGACACCGCATATCGCCGGCGTGACGATCGAGAGCAACGCACGGATCAGCACCGTGACAGTGGACAACGTCTTGCGTGAGCTGAAGGCGGCCGGTCTATGAGCGAAACGGTTACACTCACCCAGGCAGAGCTGGAGAAGATCATCACCGCGGCATTCGTCGCCTCGCGCACCAGCGAGGCGAATGCCCGCTCGGTAGCGGCTGCCCTCGTGCAGGCGGAGGTCGATGGCCAGAAGGGCCATGGCTTGAGCCGCGTGCCCAGCTACGCAGCACAGGCGAAATCCGGAAAGGTCGACGGGTTTGCGGTGCCGGATGTTCGGCAGACGCGCCCTGGCAGCTTGATCGTCGACGCCAAGCACGGCTTTGCTTATCCGGCGCTCGATGCGGCCATTGCCCGACTGCCGGAGCTGGCACGCAACTGCGGCGTTGCGGCCGCTGGCATCACCCGCTCGCATCATTTCGGCGTCGCCGGGCGGACAGTAGAGCGGCTGGCGGAGCAAGGCATGGTCGCGCTCGTGTTCGGCAACACGCCGCAAGCCATGGCCGCCTGGGGTGGTCGTCGGCCGGTTTTCGGAACCAACCCAATCGCGTTTGCAGCGCCACAACGAGGCAGGCCTCCGGTTGTCGTGGATCTGGCGCTGAGCCAGGTCGCGCGCGGCAAGATCATGGTGGCGGCGCAAAAGGGCGAGGCCATTCCTTCCGGCTGGGCGTTCGATGAGCACGGAGAGCCGACGACGGATGCCAAGGCTGCGCTGAAAGGCACCCTCGTGCCTCTCGGCGGCGCCAAGGGTGCCGCGCTCGCCTTGATGGTCGAGGTCCTAGCCGTGGCGCTGACAGGAGCAAACTTCGCATTCGAGGCGACGTCCTTCTTCGACGACAAGGGACCGCCTCCGGGCGTCGGTCAGCTGCTGTTGGCCATCGATCCGGCTGCCTTCGCCGGCTCCGATGTGTTCCTCGATCGCTTCGCCGTTCTCGCCTCCGCGATCGAGGAAGATCCCGGCGCCCGCCTTCCCGGCACACGCCGGCTTGCCCTTAGGGAAGCAGCTGCCAGGGACGGCGTGACGGTTGATGCGAAGCTGCTTGATGAGGTGCGCCGGCTGGGAGCGGGCGCAGGCTAAGAGCAAACCTTCTCACTCAAGTGCCACGATCTTCCCGGGGTTCATGATGTTCAGCGGATCGAGCGCGCGCTTGATCTGCCGCATCACCTCGAGGCCGGCACCCAGCTCCGATTCCAGGTATTTCATCTTCCCCTGGCCAACGCCGTGCTCGCCGGTGCAAGTGCCATCCATAGCGATGGCGCGCTCCGCAAGGCGCTGCAAGAAGGCTTCGACCTTGGGGCGGTCAGCTGGCTCGAATGCAGGGGAGGTATGGAAGTTGCCGTCGCCGACATGGCCCACAATCGGCGCAACCAGGCCGCTTTCCTTGATGTCTTTCTGCGTCTCCAGCACGCACTCGGCCAGCCGGGAGATCGGCACGCAAACGTCGGTTGCCAGCACTTCCCGCCCTGCCCACGTCGTTTTGACGGCCCAATAGGCATCGTGGCGGGCCTTCCAAAGCCGACGCCGATCCTCCTCCTTCTCGGCCCAGTCGAAGCGAATGGCGCCTTCAGAAAGAGCGATCTGCTTGAACTGCTCCACCTGGTCGCGCGCTGAAACTTCGGTTCCATGAAATTCGAGGAACAGGGTTGGACTCTCCTCGAAGCTAGTCTTGGAATGCATGTTGACCGCGTAGATCTGCGCCTCATCCAGCAGCTCCATGCGGGCAATTCCGAGCCCAAGCTGAATCGACTGAATGACCGCATTGCAGGCGCCTTCGAGCGTCTTGAACGGGCAAACGGCAGCCAGGATCACCTCGGGAATGCCATAGAGCCGAACGGTCAGCTCGGTGATGATGCCGAGCGTCCCTTCCGCTCCGATCAGCAGGCGCGTGAGGTCGTAGCCTGCGGCGGATTTCCGAGCCCGCCGGGCCGTGCGGACGACCGAGCCGTCGGGCATGACGGCAGTAAGGTTCAAGACGTTTTCCCGCATGGTGCCGTAGCGCACGGCGTTGGTGCCCGAGGCGCGCGTCGACGCCATGCCGCCGAGCGTGGCTTCCTCCGCTCCGGGGTCTATCGGAAAGAATAGACCCATGTCGCGAAGGTAATCGTTGATCTGC
>QGVC01000105.1 GCA_003242645.1 Pseudomonadota bacterium | reverse complement strand
TTCGAAGGCCCAGGGACGATCAGCCGTAGCGGTTTCTTCTCGCGCGACAGGTCGATGGGCGAAAGGTGCGGCCGGTCGGTGTCAGCGCGGGTGACAAGATACTCTCGATCCGTGCCAAGGCGTCGCGATCGGATGGTCGTACCTGCATGCCCCGGCGGCACGATGGCGAAATCGAGCGCCTGCTTCGCGACCTCCTGGGTGAGGACGCCGCTGTAGGCTTCCGTCACACGCACGTTCACGTGCGGATAGGCCTTCGAGAAAGACAGAAGGGCAGGCGCGAGAATCGCTCGCGTAAAGGTTGGCATCAGACCCACGTGCACATCCCCGGTGATCGCGCCGGACAGCGTGGCCATGTCGTCGGCGAGATGGCCGAGGTCGCGCAAAATGCGGGTGGCGTGCTCGTAAAAGCGCCGGCCAACAACTGTCGGCGTCACGCCCGAGGGCAGCCGGTCGAATAGTCGCACGCCTAGCGTCATCTCCAAGTCCTTGATTTGCATGGACAGACCGGATTGTGTGGCGTGCTCGCGCCGGGCAGCCGCCGTGAACGAGCCCTCCTCGTAGACGGCCACAAAATGGCGGATCTGCTGCAGCTTCAGATTGTTGAGCATGGCATCGATAGGAATCAGAACTTCTGATAGCCAGCATTAGGCAATACAATTTGAGCTGATAGACCATCGATTTTATGTTCGCGCAATGACCTGCGCGAATGCTGACCAAATGAACTCTGCCGCTACGACCCACCCCAAGGCCGAAGCGCGCCTTCGGTCTTTCGGGTCGCGCGAGCTGCGAGACGTTCTGGGCTGTTTCGCAACGGGCGTGGCTGTCGTCACCACGATCGGAGACGGAGGGGCCCCTGTGGGCGTGACGATCAACTCGTTCAACTCCGTCTCGCTGAACCCGCCGTTGGTTCTATGGAGCCTGTCGTTGACGGCGCCCAGCCTCAGCGCTTTCCGGAACCACCGCGCCTTCGCGGTCAACATTCTTTCTGAGGACCAAGCCCACATCGGCCGTCAGTTCGCCCGGCCTGCACCCAACAAGTTCGCGGGCATCGACTGGCAGCCTGGATACAAGGGCGTTCCGCTCATCGCCGGGACTGCCGCACGGCTGGAATGCAGAACGTGGCAGCGCTACGAAGGCGGGGATCACGAAATTTTCATCGGCGAAGTGATCGACATGGCGGCGACGGACAAAGCCCCGCTCATCTTCCATCGGGGCCGCTTCGCCCGCGTGGATGAGCTTCGCTGAATGAACCTAGAGCACGGCAGAAGAGGAGAGATATGTCCAAGGTGATCGCTGCGATTGCGGGTTTCGGCTGGTGGGGAAAGCACATGGCCAGCCGCCTGCGAGGAAACCCGCACGTTGCGGTCAAGATTGTCGTCGAGCCCGTTACGGAGCGCCACGACGACATCCGCGCTTTGGGCATCACACCAGCTCGCGAGCTCTCCGAGGCACTCAACGATCCGGAGATCGAGGCCGTTATTCTGACGACGCCCAACACCCTGCACGAGGAGCACGTGACGGCGTGCGCCCGTGCCGGGAAGCACGTTTTCTGCGAGAAGCCGCTTGGTCTCACGGCCGCCAGCGCGCGCCGGTCTGTGCAAGCCTGCGTTGATGCCGGAGTGCAGCTCGGTGTCGGTCACGAACGGCGTTTCGAACCTGCCATCATCGCGCTAGCCGGCATGATCCGGGAGGGCTCGCTCGGCACCATCATGCATGCCGAAGCTGCCTTCAGCCACGACAAGCTCATCCACGTGCCGCCTGGCGACTGGCGGACAGTCAAGGCTACTGCACCAGCCGCCGCGATGACGGCCATGGGCATCCACCTGACCGACCTATACATTTCGCTATTCGGCCGGGTGAAAACGGTGCAGGCGATGGTGGCCAAACGCGTGCTCGATTGGGAGACGGGCGACGTCGTCACGGTGCAACTCGGTTTCGAGGCAGGCATGACGGCGTCTTTGAGCGCGGTTCTCTACACACCCCACTTCATGCGCATGCACGTGTTCGGCTCGAAGGAATGGGTTGAAATCCGCAATGACACCCACCCGGACACGCCAGGCGGCATCGCAGAGCTCGTACGTGCACGGACGGGACATCCGCATGAGGTTGTCCGCTACAATTGGACAGACACCGTGGTGGCGAATTTGGAAGCCTTCGCGGCCGCTATTCGTGGAACGGCTCCCTATCCCATCACGCACGAGGAAATGATTCACAACATCGAGCTGCTGGAGGCCATCGCCAAATCGGCTGAGGACCGCTCGACAGTTCACCTAAGCTGAGCAATAACTCTGGAACCCTCCAACTTGCGCGGGGCGCCTCGATCGAGCGGGATTGGGGTGTCTCGCGTTTGTGCCCAATTTTCCCCGCAAAGGATCGTTCCTCGGTGCTTCACGACCTCGTCAGTCGACTGCCGTTGCTCATCGTTGCTGTTGTGCTCGGCGTTATTCTGGTTTGGCAAAGTCCCATCAATGCGGAAGCGGCCCGGAGGCTCGGCTCACCGGCGCTCGCGGGCGTGCTGTCAATCAGCATCAGTCTGGTGCTGGTCGTGGCATTTGCGGCGGTAACCGTCCGCGCCAAGCCGGATTGGTCCCAGATTGCTAGCGCTCCCTGGTGGGCATGGATCGGCGGCATCGCCGGCGCCGTGTTCGTTGTCGGCGCCGCAGTGATCGTGCCGAAGACGGGCAGCGTGCTATTCCTGCTTGCCGTTGTGCTCGGCCAGATGCTCGGCGCCGTCGTAGCTGACACCTACGGCATGTGGGGCTTGCCCGTGCAGCCGATATCGCTGGCCAAGCTCGCAGGTATCAGCCTCGTCCTCGCTGGCGCGATCGTCTTTATCCTCAGCAGTTGAAACGTATCACGGGCGCACGATTTACTTCGTTGCGTCGCCGCCCTCGACGATCACCAGCTCCACCTCACCCGCACCGTTCTTCCGAAAAGCGGAGGCTTCCTGATACTCGGGCGAAGAATGGCATGCCTTGGCCTGCTCCAGTGACGGGAACTCAATGACGACGAACCGGTGAAAAACTTCCGGGCCCTCGAGAATTTCGTAACGGCCGCCGCGCGCCAGAATTTTTCCGCCATACTTGGCGACGATCTCAGGAACACGGTCCGTGTACTTCTTGTACTCGACGGGGTCGATGATGCGCGAGCGGGCAACCCAGTAAGCAGGCATGGTTCGTCCTTCTTCTCCTTTGGTTGATTTTAACGTCCAAGATTGGGGAGCCAGGTAGCCGTTTCCGGCACCAAAACGAGAAGCACGACCGTGCCGAGCAGAATGATCCAGAACGGGATGCAACCCGCAAAGATCT
Organism: Pseudomonadota bacterium; assembly: GCA_003242645.1. Next base: position 7,009 of record QGVC01000105.1, on the reverse strand, counting down.
CCCCGACCGGAACACGTTCATGCGGCAGCGACGCCTTCACCGTGAACACGAGAATGCCGAACGGCGGCGTCAGGAGGCCCGTTTCGACGGCGATGATTCCGATGATGGCGAAGGCTAACGGATCGAAGCCCAAGGCACTCGCGATCGGCGCGAAGACGGGCACCGTCAGCAGGATGATCGAAATGGAGTCGATCACACAGCCAAGTAAGAACCAGATCAGGATCATCACGCTGATGATGGCCATCGGGGACAGGCCGGTGTCGAGGAAGAACGCCTGTACGGCACCCGTCACGCCCGTCATGGAGAGCACGCGCGAGTAGATCTGCGCCATCACCAACAGCAGAAGGAGGGGCGCCGTGGTGCGCCCTACAGTCAGCACAACCTCCGAAATATCCTTCAGCCGCAGGCCCTTCATGATTCCGATAACAAGCGCGCCCGCGGCGCCAACGCCGGCGCCTTCGGTCGGCGTGAAGAAACCGGCCCAAATGCCGCCAAGCACGCCGACGATGAGGCAGATGATGAGGCCCGTGCTGAGCAGCGCCGAAAGAACTGAAGGCTCGGTCCCCGTCTCCTCCTCGACGACAGGAACTGCAGCAGAGAGCGCGCGCGCCTTGGCCTCGCCGACGATGGACGGATTCAGGATCGCGACGAGAATGATGTAGATGCTGAAGCCGGCAACAACGATCAGACCAGGGATCACGCCGGCGAGGAACAGGCTGCCGATCGACTCCTCTGTGATGACGCCCCAAACAATCATCAGCACCGAGGGCGGGATCAGCATGCCGAGACACGCACTCGAGGCGATGGTGGCGAGCGCGAAACGGCGTTGATAGCCGTGCCGCTTCATCTCCGGATAAGCGATGCGCGAGAACGCTGCCGCCGCGGCGATGGACACGCCGGTGACGAAGGCGAACAAAGCATTCGCGACAACGGTCGCGACGCCGAGCCGGCCCGGGAGCCAACGCATTACCCTGTTGACGAGAGCGAAGAGGTCGCGGGCGGCACCGCAGCGGGCGAGGAACTCACCCATCAAAATGAAAAGAGGGATGACGGCGAAAATGTAATCGCGAATGGCTTCGTAGGCGGTGTTGGCGAGGAAGCTCGTCAACACCTCCATATCGCCCATCATCAAGTAAACGCCGAGCGCTGCCGTCAGCCCGAGCGCCACTGCGATGTGGGTTCCGAAGAGGACCAGGCCCAGCAGGACCACGACGAGCAGGGTCATCTGAAAAGCGTCGAACATTCGAACACCTGCTCAATGCGTTATGCTGGAGGAGAACGGTTCGCCTCGGACAGCTGCCCGGACTGCGCGGATCGCCAGAAGAATGTAGGCCAGCGTCGCCAGCACACTTCCGACGAGTACTGAGAGCCGCACTGGCCACGTCGGCACCCGCAAGGCTCCTTCGCCCTCATAAGCTCCGCTGGTCCAGTCCGTCACGAAGCGCTCGACCGAGCCCCAACCGATAAGTCCAAATAGGAGCGCCCCCAGCAAAAAGGTCACGGCGCCGAGCAGCGCGCGAGGTACGGGAGGGAGAATGTCCGTCACCAAAGTGACCTCCATCATCCCGCCGCTGAGGATGGCGTAAGTCGCCATCAAATAACAAATGACGACGATCGAGCTGGAAACGATTTCTGGCGTCCCCTGAACGGGGTGATTGAAACCCGCTCGGCCAATGACGTCGGCCACAACGAGAAAGCACAAGGCAAAGGCGAGGAGCGAAGCCAACAGCAGCAGGCTTCTGGCTATCCACCCGAGAAGCTTTTCGGCCATCCAATTCACCATCAGTGCCGGGCGGCTCTCACCCGGAGCCTTGCTGCGGCTCCGGGTGCTCGAGATCCTGAATCAGTTCAGTCGATTTCGTAGCGCACCGGCCACTTGTGGCCAAGTTTCTCGGCCTCTTCCAGGGCAGCTTTCAAGACTTCAGTCCCCGGCAGGCCAGCCGCATCGAGCTCTTTTGCTTTCTCACGCGGCCAATCCTTGAGCGAGTTCGCCCATTCGATGCGAACGGATTCGTCGATCTGGTTGACGACAGCGCCAACCTTCTTCAGCTCCTCGATCTGCTTCGGATAATTCTCCTCGTTAACCGTGCCCGTCAGCTCCTCGTACTCCCGGCCGACCTCCAGGAGGATGTCCTGAACCTCTTTGGGCAGGCGCTCGAACCGGCGCAAGTTGATCGTGAGCCCGTGCCAGGTGATCGCCCCGAAGCCGATCTCCGTGTAGTACTTCGAGACCTCGTACAGCTTGAAGTTCATGACCCCGGACGGGAACATGATCCAGCCGTTGTAGACCCCTGTTTGCAGCGAGGTGTAGGCTTCAACCAGCGAGGACTGCACTGGCACAACGCCGGCATACTCCAGCCACTTCAAATTGAGACCGGCACCAGCGATTTTCTGCCCTTTGAGATCGGCTACGGTTTTCCACTCGAAGTTTGTCGTCAGGTTGTAGCCATTGTCCGCAATCAGGGCGAGCAGCTTCTGGTTGTACTTATCCTCGAAAATCTTGCTGAGCAGAGGAACCCGATCATAGACGGCGCGGGCGAGCTTTACGCTTTTCACCGGGCTCATGGTGCCGAAGGGCAGCATGACCTGGAACGCATGCAGCGGCAGGTTCGAGGGCTCGAAGCAGAAGCAGTAGCCGCCGATGTCAATGATGCCGGATTGCACGCCTTCGAGCGTGTCGGCGACCTTGACCATGGCGCCGCCATAGCCCTCGACAAACTCGACCTTGTGCTGCGTACGCTCGGCGACGCGCTTCGTCACCTCCGGGACGAAGAAGGTGGTCATTAGATTGACGTAAGTGTTCACGGCCGGATGGCCGGAAGCAATTCGCAGCCGAATTGTTTCGGCCTGAGCCGCACCGGCGAGACCCGTGATCAGGGCTGCCAATGCCACTGCAGATGCGGATGCGCGGATAAGCCCTCTCATGGCGTCCTCAGCTCCTCCCCCAATTGATCGGTGGTATAGGCTGATATTCCAACTCCAATTCCGGCTGGCGTCAACGGAACTTTGGAAAATTTGACTCTCGGAAAAAGTTCATTGCTGTTCAGTGATGCGCCTTGATGCGGTCTGCCGAACTGAGATATCAGTTGAAGTCGAACATGCCTGTCGAACGACCTATGAGTGCGGTTGCTAGGGGGAGCTGCTTGACCGAGGATACCGTCAAGAACCGGCGGCTGGTCCGCACGAGCATCTTCCAGCAATTGCGCGCTGACATCCTTTCTTGCGCCCTGCGGCCCGGCTCGCAGATTCAGGAGCGGCAGCTTGTCGAGCGGTTTCAAGTTTCGAAATCACCGATCCGCGACGCTCTCATGAAGCTCGAGGAGCACAACCTCATCGAGGTGCTGCCGCGAAAAGGCTACCGTGTGAAGCCGATATCTCTCGCCGATGCGCGCGAGCTTTATGAGCTTCGGCAGCTTCTCGAGCGCGAGTGCGTTTCAGGGCTGATCGAAAATGCCAGCGCCGAAGTTCTCGCCGAATTGGACCAATTCCGTAACATGAAGGGGCCGGTCGAGCTGTCGGCCTGGATTGCCTACAATCGCTCGTTTCACAGCTATCTGGCGATGCACTGTGGTAACTCGCGGTTGGCCCGTATGGCCAAGGACGTGATCGAACAGTTCGATCGTCTGACATACGTGAGCGTCACCAGCCGGAACGAATTGAAGCTGACCGATTTCAATGCCGAGCACGGCCGTATCATCGACGCCATTCAGCGCCGCGACCGCCGCAAGGCGCTCGCGCTTATCCGCGACCACGTCGAAAACTCACGCCGGCGCGTTCTCGAGGCGCTGGAAAACGCCGCCATTGTGACCTGACCAATTCGGGGAGGAGTGATGAAAGCGCGTGCCATTCGCATCGAGAAACAAGGCGGCCCGGAGCTGATGCAGCTCGTCGAGGTCGAGGTTGCTCCGCCGGGCCCCGGCGAGGCCTTGGTGCGCCAGACGGCGTGCGGCGTGAACTTTCTCGACGTCTACCAGCGCAGCGGCGCTTATCCCATGCCTGTGCCCATGGGCGTCGGCAACGAAGCCGCCGGCGTCGTCGAGGCGGTTGGCCCAGGGGTCACCGAAATCAAGCCCGGCGATCGGGTCGCTTATCAGGGCGGTGCCCCAGGTGCTTATGCTGATCTGCGCGTGGTGCCTGCGTGGCGTCTCACAAAGCTTCCCGACAACGTTTCTGACGAAGCGGCCGCCGCCCTCATGCTGAAGGGCATGACGGTCGAATACCTGATGGAACGGTGCGCCCCGCTCAAGCCTGGGGACTATGCGCTCATGTATGCTGCCGCGGGCGGTGTGGGCATGATCGCAGGGCAATGGGCGCGGGCGCGTGGCTTCAAGCTCATCGGTGTTGCGGGCGGGCCGGAGAAGTGCGCCAAAGCGAAAGCGGCGGGTTACGTTGAGGTGATCGATCGCTCGCGCGAAGACATCGTGGCTCGGGTCAAGGAAATTACGGGCGGCAAGGGCGTGCCGGTTGCGTATGATTCCGTCGGCAAAGCTACCTTCGAGACGACCATGGAATGCCTTGCGCCGCGCGGCATGTTCGTTTCGTTCGGCGCGTCTTCCGGGCCGCCGCCGCCCGTTGAAGCGGCTCTGCTGCAGAAAAAGGGTTCGCTCTACTTCACGCGGCCAACCCTTGCGACGTACACGGCGGATCCCGCCGATTACATGGCTTCGGCGAAGAAGGTTCTTGACTTGGTGGCCACGGGTGCACTCAAGGCCGAAATCGGTCAGCGTTATCCTTTGGCGGAGGCTGCCCAGGCGCACCGCGATCTCGAAGCGGGCCGCACCACCGGCTCAACCGTTCTCGTTCCGTAATTCGTTTCTCATGGACAGCAAATCTGGAGGATGATCCATGTCCGAAAATAATCCCCGTGCCCATTGGCCCAAGGAGCTGCAGGAAGAAATCGAGAGAAACGCTTTCAACGGCGTCGTCGGCAGCGTCCTGGTTTCAGAGACGGATCGCGTCCGCGTCTGGCACCTGCGTATCCCGGCCGGCAAACGCTGCCCATTCCACAGGCATGTGCTCGACTATTTCTGGACGTGCCACACCCACGGTAAGGCGCGCAACTATTATGAGGATGGCCGGATCGTCGAGGTCACGCATTTCCCGGGCGACACGAAGCACCTGTACTTCGGGAAAGGCGAATATATGGTCCACTCCGTCGAGAACATTGGCGATACGGACCTTCTGTTCACAACGGTTGAGTTCAAGCAAAGCGCGAACGAGCCTCTGCCAATTCCCGATTCAGTAAGGCTCAAGGTCGCCGCCTGATGTCGCCCTATCACCAGCGGCTTTGATCATGAGTAGCGACGCAACGCGCCGCATCGGCATCGTTGGGCTTGGCATCATGGGTGGTGCCATAGCCCGCAATCTCGTCGAGCGCGGCTGGAAAGTCATCGGCTGTGATATTGACCCGCAGCGCATCGAGGAAGCACGCAGAAGCGGTGTCGATGTGGTCGAGTCTGCGGCCGCTGTTGCCCGGGCCGTGGATCGCATCCTGACCAGCCTGCCGAGCCCCGCCGCACTTCACGACGTTATTCGCGGGATTGCGGAAAGCGGCGCACCCAAAGGCAGGATCGTTGCGGAAATGAGCACCTTGGCGCTGGAGGACAAAAACTCCGCCGCCGAAACGCTCAAGTCTGCTGGTCACGTGCTTCTTGATTGCCCATTGAGCGGCACCGGAGCACAGGCTCAGAACCGCGATCTGGTTGTTTATGCCAGCGGCGATCCAGCGGCGGTCGAAGCCATTGCTCCGGTCTTCGCCGATTGCGCCCGCGAGTTCCATAACCTGGGCGCATTCGGCAACGGCACCCGGATGAAGTTCGTCGCTAACTTACTGGTGGCCATCCATAATGTCGCGAGCGCGGAAGCGATGGTCCTGGGCATGAAAGCCGGGCTCGATCCGCACCAGATGGTGAAGTTGATCTCGGCTGGTGCTGGAAACTCGCGCATCTTCGAGTTGCGGGCACCGATGATGGCGGATCGGACCTACGAGCCCGCCACAATGTCCATCGGCCTCTGGCAGAAGGACCTCAAGGTCATCGATGAGTTCGCGCGTTCGCTCGGTTGCCCGACGCCGCTCTTCACGGCGACTGAGGCAATCTACCGTGCTGCGGTCTCAAGAGGACAAACCTCGCAGGACACTGCATCAGTTTGCACGGTGCTGGAGGAAATGGCTGGGCTCAAACGCGATTAAATCCATTTGAGCCACCCAAAAACGGAAAGCGCCGCGCGTCAGGTTTCCTGGCGCGCGGTTTTCTATTTCCAAACTGGCTCTGACAAGAACCTCGCTCCTAAGCAGGTTTTACTCTTTCGGGCGTCCGACCAGCCACTTCTTCAGACTCTCCGCCAACTTCGACGAACGTTTCTCTGACAGCATTTCGCTTGGCTGAAGATCCGGTTTACGCGCTTTTTCCACCGATTCACGCGCAGGCGACGTTCCTCGATCGGCCTTCTGCTGCGCCCGAGCGATGTCGCTCAGGAACCGGGCCGTATCGCCTGCCGCAAGCCAGCCCGCCGCCTCGGCGATATTGTCGAGAAGCGGCTCCAGCCATTCCTGATCAGCCTTCGCGAAATCGTGGAGCACGTAGGGGACGACCGCCTCCTTGGAGCCGGGATGCCCAATGCCGATCCGGACACGGACAAAATCATTGCCGACATGAGCGCTGATCGAGCGCAAGCCGTTGTGGCCGGCATTTCCCCCGCCGGTTTTCACCCGCACTTTGCCCGGTGGCAAATCCAGCTCGTCGTGAAACACGACGATGTCGGCGAGGTCGATTTTGAGAAACCTCGCTGCCTCGCCCACGGACCGGCCACTTTCATTCATGTACGTCATTGGCTTGAGCAGCAATACGCGCTCGCCGCCGATGGTGCCTTCCGCCATCTCACCCTGAAACCGGCTACGCCAGGGTGAGAAGTTGTGCCGCTCGGCAATGCGGTCGACGGCCATGAAGCCGACGTTATGCCGGTGGCGGGCATATTTGGGTCCCGGATTACCGAGTCCGACGAATAGCTT
>QGVC01000104.1 GCA_003242645.1 Pseudomonadota bacterium | reverse complement strand
ATCCCGGTGGTGCAGGTCACCATCACGCAGGCAGGCGCAGCACCCTCGGAGCTGGAAACCCAGGTCACCAAGCGCGTTGAGGATGCCATCGCGGGCGTTCCCGGCGTCAAGCACATCACCTCGACCATCGTCGAGGGCAGCTCGACCACACTGGTGGAGTTCCATCTCGAATCTCCGGTCGATCGCGCGGTCAACGATGTGAAGGATGCCATCGCGCGCATTCGCAGCGAGCTGCCGCGAACGATCGACGAGCCGATCACGCAGCGCCTCGACGTCGAAGGCTTGCCAATCGTCACCTACTCGGCAAGCGCGCCGTCGATGACGCCCGAGGAGCTGTCCTGGTTTGTCGATGACACGGTCGCGCGAGCGCTGCAAAGCGTGGGTGGCGTTTCGAAAGTCGAGCGCGTGGGTGGCGTGGACCGCGAAATCCGTGTTGCCCTCGATCCGGACCGGCTGCTGGCTCTTGGCATCACGGCTGGTGACGTCAATCGGCAGCTCCGGGCGACGCAAGTCGATGTGGCGGGCGGTCGTGGCGAAATCGGCGGTCGCGAGCAAGCGATCCGAACGCTTGCGGGCAAGCAAACCATCGAGGATCTGGCGAAGACCATGATCGCCCTGCCGGGCGGCCGTGCCGTGCGGCTCGATACGCTCGGCACGATAACCGATTCAATCGAGGAGCCGCGCACTTATGCCGAGCTCAATGGTGAGCCGGTCGTCGCCTTCGCGATCACGCGCAGCAAGGGCGCAAGCGATGTTGCCGTCGCCGAAGGCGTCGCGAAGAAGCTCGAAGAGCTGAAGCGCCTTTATCCGGACGTCGAGATCAAACAGATCGACTCCACCGTCGAGTACACGCTTGGCGTCTACCATGCGACCATCAAAACGCTGCTCGAAGGCGCGGTGCTCGCAATCCTGGTGGTGTTCGTGTTCCTCCGCGATCTGAGGGCCACCGTCATCGCCGCCATCGCCCTCCCGCTGTCGGTGTTCCCGACCTTCTTCGCGATGGATGCGATCGGCTTCTCGCTCAACATGGTGAGCTTGCTCGCCATCACGATCGTGACGGGCATTCTCGTCGATGACGCTATCGTCGAGATCGAGAACATCGTCCGGCACATCCGCATGGGCAAGTCGGCCTATCGCGCAGCACTGGAGGCCGCCGACGAGATCGGACTGGCCGTTATCGCCATTACAACGACGATCATCGCCGTCTTCTCGCCCGTGAGCTTCATGGGCGGCATTGCGGGGCAGTACTTCAAGCAGTTCGGCCTGACCGTCGCCATCGCTGTGTTCTTCTCGCTGCTGGTCGCGCGACTCATTACGCCCCTGCTCTCGGCCTATTTCATGCGCGCCGATGAGAGCCACAGCGATCGAGAGGGATGGCTGCTGAGGATCTACACCAGGCTTGTGGCCTGGTCGGTGCGCCATCGCTTTCTGACTGTCGGCCTTGGTCTCCTGATCTTTGCTGGCTCGATTGCGAGCATGCAGCTCCTGCCGTCGGCGTTTCTCCCGCAGGAAGACAACGGACGCATTATGCTCGCCGTGGAGCTGCCACCCGGCTCGCGCCTCGAGGACACGCAGAAGCTGACTCGTCTTTTGACGGAGCGAATTTCTGCGCGGCCAGAGGTCACGAGCGTTTTCGTCAACGGTGGTCAGGTCCTCGGCTCAGGTGCCGAGGTGCGCAAGGCGACCCTCGTCATCCGCCTGGTGCCGCGGAGCGAGCGCGAGCTGAGCCAGGAGGCCGTGAAGAAGGCCATCGCGCGCGACCTCGAGCGCATTCCCGACATTCGCTACTGGTTCCTGATGGAAAATGGCCAGCGCAGCTTCCAGATGGTCGTGACCGGCCGCGACGGAGAGGCCGTCAACAAGGCGGCTGCCGAGATTACGAGCCAGATGAAGCAGCTCCCCATGCTGGCGCTGCCGGTTTCCACGGCCGAGCTCGATCGTCCAGAGTTGCGGGTCATCCCCGACAGCGAGCGCGCGAGCATGGTGGGCGTAACGACGGAGGCCATCGCCGAAGCGGTCCGCATTGCCACCATCGGCGACGTCGGACCGGCCCTGGCGAAATTCACTGTCGGTGACCGGCAGATTCCAATCCGCGTTCAGCTCAAGGAGGAAGCGCGCGCTGATCCGCAGGTCCTCGAGTCTTTGCGGGTTGCGACGGCGTCGGGTGGTGCCGTGCCGCTCTCCTCCGTAGCGACCTTCGAGACGGCGCAAGGCCCAACGTCGATCGATCGCTACGACCGAGCCCGTCGTGTCATTTTGGGCGCCGATCTCGTCGATGGCGCGCCACTCGGCGAGGCGGTGGAGGCCGTTCGCAATTTGCCTGCCGCCAAGAACCTGCCTGAGGGCGTCGAGCTGAAGCAGTTCGGCGATGCCGAGATCATGGGCGAGGTCTTCGCCAGCTTCGGCGAAGCGATGGCAGCCGGGCTCATGATGGTCTACGCCGTGCTCGTCCTGCTGTTCGGCCGTTTCCTTCAACCAGTGACGATCCTCTTCTCGCTGCCCCTGTCGATCGGCGGTGCCATCTTTGCACTGATCCTGACGCAGAAGCCCATCAGTTTGCCCGTGGTCATCGGCATTCTGATGCTGATGGGCATCGTCACCAAGAACGCCATCATGCTGGTCGACTTCGCACTCGAGTCGATGGAGCGCGGCGTGCCCCGCACCGATGCCATCATTGACGCCGGCCGCAAACGGGCGCGCCCAATCATCATGACAACCATTGCGATGTGCGGCGGCATGCTGCCCTCGGCACTGGCGCTCGACTCTGGCGGCGAGTTCCGCTCGCCCATGGCCATCGCGGTAATCGGTGGGTTGATCTCCTCGACCGTTCTCTCGCTCGTGTTCGTGCCGGCTGTGTTCGTCCTGATGGATGAGATCGGGCATTGGCTATGGCGCTTGTTCAGCCGGTTCATCGAGAAGGCGGATGAGGAGCCTACTGGGCCATCGGAGCCGAGCGCAGTCCAGCCAGACGTTCGCCGCGGAGATCCTCAAGAAGCCGAGACCGTCCCGCCTCTCCTCGCACCGCACCCTGCAGCGGCTGAATAGGCGCCCACCGAGCAGCTTGGCTTGGACCCGAGCGGGGTGACCTTCATCTGCCATCTGCGCGCTTCTGCCGCTGCTTCTTCGCCCAAGTACCGAAACGAACGCGCCTGGCGTGCGTTCGATATGCAATCGCCAGCAAGCCCTAACCAGCGAACCAAGAACAACGATAAGAAAGGAAGAGACATGAAGCTCCTGATGATCGCGCCGGTTGCTGGCGCTTTGGCGCTCGCCTCGGCTCCAGCGGAGGTCAGGGCTGCCGTCAAGCTACCTTTGATCCAGATGAACACGGCTGGTGCCGTCGAGCTCGTGCAACGCCGCGGGGGTCGCGACGGTTTTGGCGGCGGATTCGGCGGCGGTGGACCAAGCGTAGGCGGTGGCCGGTTCGGTGGCGGTGGGCCCGGTATCGGTCGAGGCGGTTTCGGTGGTGGTGGCGGACCCGGGTTCGGTGTCGGTCCGCGCAGTGGTGGTCCGGCTATCCGTGGCGGTCGCCCAAGCTTCGATGGAGGTCTTCGCGGTGGTCCACGTCCAAGGATAGATCGAGCCCCTCGCTTCGAGGGCGGACCGGGTCGTGGCTTCGGAGGAGCCCCCATCATGCGCGATCGGGACCGGCGCGCTGGCCGGGATGGCCGTTTCCCCCGGTTCGACCGCGATGATCGCCGTCGGCCTCATTTCGACCGCAGAGACCGGCGCCGCTTCGCGGAGCCGCGCCGCCGACGCGGAGTCTGGCGCCCTGGCTACATCTGGAGTGGCGTCTGGATCGCTCCCGGCATCTACTACGCCGAATGCGAATGGCTGAGGCGGCGCGCGTACCTCACGGGCTCGCCGTACTGGTGGAGGCGCTACAGGGCGTGTGTCGCTCTCTACTACGGCTGACGTAGAGGCACCCGCCTGGCGGGCAAGATCCTGCAAAAACTCAGTTACAGGATCTTGCAATCAGAGAAAGACGGAATATGACAACTGACCCCAACGAGCATCCGACCAGGGAGGAACGACGGGCGCGCGCTCGCGAGCGTCTGGACCGGGTCAAAGGATTCTATGCCCACCTGTTCATCTTCGCGATTGTTCTCGTTCTACTGTTCGCGGTGGACGCAACGATGGGCACCACTTGGTGGGTGCAATGGGTTTTCCTTGGCTGGGGAATTGGAATACTCGCCCACGCGTTCGCCGTCTTCTTCACCGCGCCGAAGTTCATTGAGCGATGGCAGGAGCGCAAAATCCGCGAATATATGGACGAGCAGTAGTCTCGCTCACCGCAAGACAGACCCCTGGTTGCATCACATCCGAAGAGCTGACGACAAGCCGAAAAATGCGCGGATTTGTCGGCGCAAATTCGCGCTCTAGTTTCGGTTCACCCCCTTGAGCCTCTGCTATAATATGGCCTAATTCAGTCCTCTCTTATGCCGTGGCTGCACCTCAATAATCAGACGGGAGACGGGTCCGTGCGTGGCTTGCTTACTTGGGTTGTGGGAGCGTTTGGGCTCGTGCCGTTCATTGCCGGAACAGCTTGGTCGCAAACTCCGCAACCACTCAACGTCGCTCAAGCGCGGGCAGCGACGCCGACGGCGGCGACTTCCGGTGAAGCATCCATCGTTGCACGGACGAACGCCTGGACGGTCACCATCGCCGGTGGGCTTCCCGAGGGAACCACGCTTCGCTTCGCTGCGGAGATGGCGAAGGCGCTGGATGACGGAGACAATCTCCGTCTTCTGCCCATGGTGACCTATGGCGCGACGGAAAACCTGGCCGACCTGCTTTATCTCAAAGGCATCGACATGGCGCTTGTGCAGGCCGATGCCTTTGAGGAGTACCGGAAAAACCGCCGGGCCGCGAACCTGGAGCGTCGCGTCAACTACATCTCACAGATGTACATCGGCGAGCTGCACGTTTTTGCGCGCCATGACATCAAGTCGCTTCAGGATCTCGAAGGTCAAAAGGTTGGGTTCGACAGCAGAGGCTCCGGCCCGACTGTCACTGGTCAGATCCTCTTCGACCGCCTCGGCATCAAGGTCGAGCCAGTATTCATCAACAATGCCGTCGCGATCGAGCGCATGAAGGAGGGCCAGATCGCGGCCATCCTTCACACAGAAGGAAAACCGAACAGTCTCTTTCTCAATCTTAGCTCAGACGTGGGCCACTTCTTGCCGGTGGAGTACTCGGACAAGTTCTCCGATTACTACGTGCCCACTGCGCTGACCCATGATGACTATCCGAACCTGATTGAGCCGGGTGAAAAGATCCAGACGTTTGGCGTGCCGGTTGTTCTAGCGGTCTACAACTGGCCGGAGGGTCACGATCGTCATCGCCGGGTTGAGCGCTTCATTCAGTATTACTTTGATCGGTTTGAAACACTTCGGAAGCCGCCTTATCATCCGAAGTGGAAAGAGATCAATCTTGCAGCTAACGTGCCTGGCTGGACGCGCTACTTCGTAGCCGAGCAGAAGCTCCAGGAGCTCCAGAGCAGGACTGCGCCGGTTTCCGCGGGCGTCGATCCGGTCTATGCACGCACGCAAGCTGCTCGCGTTGCGCCGAACGACCGGGCTGAGCAGGAGAGGCTTTTCCAGGAATTCTTGGAGTGGAGCAGGCAACGAGCTGCTAGACGGCAGGGGCGCTGATCCAAATCGTATTGCCCAAAAACTCAAGCCAGGCGACTAGTATAGCCGGCGTCGATATGGGGGGAGATCCATGGCAGATGGAGGGAGCACGCCAAGACCAGCTCTGGCGATCAGTCGTCGGTTGATCCGCACCGCCTCACTTTTGGCGCTCACAATTCTGCCGCTGAGCATTGCTGGGCCAGCGGTGACTCAGACTCCTTCCAACACGCCCATCATCAACGTTGCATCGGTGATCTTGGCGGAGCCAGCCGTCGAGACGCCTTTCCCGATTCAAGTGGGCCCGCCCGAAGCGATCCCCAAGCAGACTTTCCTCCGCATTCGCGGGCTGCCGAGTAACGCCACGCTTTCAGAAGGTCACGCTATTGCCGCTGGAGCATGGGCGATCCCGCTCTCCGGTCTACCGCGGCTGAAGATTGCGACGCCCGCGGGAGCCTCGGGAACGAGCGACGTCACCATCTCACTGGTCGCCATCGACGGGCGTATTCTGAGCGAGGTGAAGTCGACGCTGCTCATCGCCCCCGCCTCCGCCATCACGCCAGCTGCAACGCAGGCCGCAAGCGCACAAGCCGGAGCGAACGTGGCAGCCCTGACGCCCGCGGACAGCACGGAGTTGGCCGCACCAGCCCGATTGCCATTGGTTCCTCCGCCACCGGACATTAGCCCTGAAAATCGGGAGCGGGCTTTGGCTCTGATGCGGCGCGGAGACGAGAGCCTTGCCAACGGCAACGTGACGGCCGCGCGCCTCTTCTACGAGCAGGCTGCCGAGCTTGATTGGGGCCCGGCTGCCCTCGCGCTCGCCATGACGTACGACCCCAACGAGCTTAGTCGTTGGAACGTGATCGGTGGGATAGAGCCCGACCTGGAGCAAGCCCGCCGCTGGTATGAGCGGGCAAGGGAGCTCGGGGCTATTGAGGCCCTCGAGCGGCTGCAACGGTTGGGCGCGCGCTAGCACAATTCCAGTCAGTAGGAATCGGTAGCAAGACCGGCCGGGCACACCTTTCCGTGGCCAGGGCTTGATCCAAACCGTGCGGTTCGGAGGTCTTCGACCAACACAAGCGGCCAGGTTACATGGCAGGCTTGAAATTTGGCCGGAAGACAGTTTCCCGCGCTGCCCTCTTCGGCCTGGCTGTTTCGGACACAGATCCTAGAGCGCTCTCGTGAATGCCGGCGCGCAAGGCGGAGTAGAGCACTCGCCTTCCAGCGCCAATTGCTTAACCTTCACCGCGGTTGGCTCGAGGCCTGCGCTGGTTGCAGCTTGCGCCACGCTTGGTTCAGCAACGGCAGCAGAAGCGTCACGACCGTGACAATCATGATCGTGCCCGAGATTGGGCGCGTGAAGAAGATCGTCCAGTCATTGTTGAAGCTGATCATGGCATTCATGAACGATTCCTCAGCGATCGGCCCCAGAATGACGCCAAGCACCATCGGCGCGACTGGGAACTGGAACCGCTCGAGCAGATACCCGATAACTCCAAAGCCCAGCATCAGCCACAGGTCGGTCAGATTGCTGCGGATCGACATGGCGCCGATAAAGCACATCAGCATGACAAAGGCTGAAACGATCGGCTCCGGGAAATCCAGGACCTTCACGAGACCGCGTATGAAATAGAACCCGAGCACGCACATAAGTGCGATGCCGAGGAACACCGAGGCGAAGATGGTGTAGACCATCTCGGATGAGGTCAGGAGAATCTGCGGCCCCGGTTGCACGCCTTGCAGCATGAATGCACCGAGCATCACTGCAGTTGCCCCACTCCCGGGTATACCGAGCGCCAGTAGCGGGACCAGCGCACCGCCAACGGAAGCAGTCGAGGCCGCCTGCGGGGCGACGATGCCTTCGGGAACTCCGGTGCCCATCTCGTTGCGACGCCGGCCATACTGCCCCTCGACACCGTAAGATACGAACGAGGCGATGGTGGCGCCGGCTCCGGGCACGAGGCCGATGATATTGCCAAGCACACTCGAGCGCAGAAACATCCAGCGCAGCTGGACCATTTCACGTAAGGACGGCAGCCTCGTCGAGGTCTCCGCAACCGCCTCGACAGGCTTGGTCTCAAACCCCCTTTCGAGCCGCGATAAAACCTCGCCTACGCCGTAAGCGCCAACCATCACCACCAGAAACTCAATGCCGTCCGCGAGGAGCGGCGATCCGAATGTGAAGCGATAGCTGCCGTAGATCGCGTCCGTTCCGACGGACGCGATAAGCAGGCCGATAGCCAGCGACAGAAAGGCGTGCGACAGAGACCCGCGCCCGAGCGCAACGACGCTCGCCAAGCCGAAGAGCACAATCGCGAAATACTCCGGCGTTGAAAACTTCAATGCAAACGCCGCGATCGGCTGAGTCAGCAGCACCATGATAATCGCAGAGACGAAGCCGCCGCCGAGAGCGGCCATGAGCGTCCAGCCCAAAGCATCGGCGGCCCGCCCCTTCTGCGCCATCGTATAGCCATCCCATAGCAAGGGGACGTCCAGCGGCTCGCCGGGGATGCGGAAAAGAATCGCTGTGAATGCGCCGCCGTACGTACCTGAGACGTACATCGCCGTCAGCAACACGAGGGCGGCTGTGATGTCCATCTGGTAAGTGAAGGGCAGTGCGAGAACGACGCCCATGACCAGCGTCAATCCGGGCAGGACGCCGACGAGAAGCCCCATGACGATGCCGACCACGAGCACCGTCAAATTCTTAACCGTCATACAGGCCAAGAAGCCGGCACCAAGGTTGGTCAATATGTCGATCATTTCCTAGTCCTCGGCACGGCCTAGCGGACCATCATCAGGTCCATGATGAGCTGAGTCACTTGATCGAACGGCGGCTCTCCTCTCGGTAAGGAGACGTAGACCATTTTCAGGAAAATGAGAGCGAACAGCAGAATGCCGACCGTGCTCGAGACCCAGATTGCAGTGTGATTGCGGATACCGCCGAGATACATGAATATGATCAGGAACAGATAAGATGCGAGGAGAAATCCGAGGATGGGCACGAGCAAGCCATAAGCGAGCATCAGCACCAAGCCTCCAAGCAGCATATAGAGCCGAACCCGCTGATCGCTTTTTGCGTCTTCGTCACCCTCCTCTTCGAGGTGCTCAGCAATTCCCTGTACGCTGCCCGCGGCCGATCCGAAGATCAGAACGCGAGTGATCTCGTACAGGCAAACGACCACAATGATCCCAATTGCGACCCGTGGCCAGAAGTCCGGCCCGAGCTGACCTGGGCGGGCCGGATAAGTGATGGTCCCTGCGAGGTGCCAAAGAGCAGCCGCGAGAGCCAGCCCCAGAAAATAGGGAAGCGCGGCCAGAATACGCTGCGCCATATCTTAATCCTTGCGAAAACTGAGAGCGACAATCGAGCTGGTCACAAACCAATCTCAATCCGAGTACCCACAGATCGGGCGGCCGACCCCGGATTGCATACGGGCAGCTTTAGTTCGTGCCCGCCAGCTTCTTCATTTCGGCAAGCTGACTAGCGAGAAAATCGCTGGCCTTTGACGCGTCCAGAAAACTGTCCGGATCGGCAAACTGGTCCGCCAGAAACTTCTTGTACTCGTCAGTTGCTGTGATCTTCGCCAGTGCGTCGGACAAGATCTTGACGCGGTCCTCCGGCGTCCCTGAGCGAACGACAATCGATCGGAACTGCGGCAGGGCAACCTCGTAGCCAAGTTCATAGGAGCTCGGCGTGTCCGGGAAAGCCGGATGGCGCCGCTCGCCGAAGATCATCAGCGGCCGCATCTGCCCGCTCTTGATGTACTGCGCCACATCGCCAGCTTGTTCATAGAGGGCATCAGCATGACCACCGAGGATCGATACGTACCGCTCGCTGGGCTTGGAAAACGGCACCTGGACGACCTTGATACCTTTGCTTTCCAGGTGACGCAGCGTATAGTCGTCGACACTGCCGAAGCCAAGCGTGGCCACCTTCAGCGTGCCAGGTTTCTCCTTGGCCTCTTTTTCGAAGTCTGACCACGACTTGAACCGGCTGTCTTTGGGAACGAAGATGAAAGACGGCCCTTGAAGCATAACGGCGACGGGCGTGATGTCCTGCATCGACCAGCGCGCCTCCGGGCCCGCCAACAGTGCATGGCTGTCGGCGATATAGACCGCCATCGAGTACCCATCGGCCGGCGACGCAAGGAGCTTTGCCATACCGGTGCCGCCGGTCGCGCCGGGCACGTTGATGACCGGAATGGATACGCCAAGCTCCGGCTCGAGCAACTGACCTGTCAATCGTGCGAGCTGATCGGCACCACCACCGGGCCCCCACGGCACGACAAACTCAATAGGCCTGGATGGGTATTTCTCCTCTGCAACCGCCACCGAAGCTGTGATTGCGCCACATGCAGTAGCGGCGGCGATCACAAGAGCTCGTCCCCAAGTTCGCATGTCTGTCTCCTCCCACCCAGTGTTAAGCATTTTTTTTGCGAGCAAGGCCGGCACAGCGGCGCGGCGGTGAAACACTTCACAAGCGAGGCGTATTCCTTCATCGCTCCTTTTCCGCCGCTATTTCCGGTACGGACTGGCCAATCGGGTACTCACTCGATGAGAATGTTTCCTGCACTGTCAGTTGCTCGTAGGTGACGATATCAACGTTACCTGCTTCGGTCAAATTCGGCTTTTCTTTCGCGATTAGAAACAATCAATTGCAGCAATCACGGACACCTTCACTCGCACCATCAGGTGCTACACCTGCATCA
>QGVC01000503.1 GCA_003242645.1 Pseudomonadota bacterium | reverse complement strand
GGTCCGAGCAGGAGCAACAGCACGCGCAGCCACCGCCGTCCGCGACGCGTCGTGTCAACGAGCTCTTCTTTTACGATCTCTTCGGCCATCGCGACTCTTCCTTGACTCCAATTCGGACACGGCCGGCCCTTCGGCCTCGGACAGATTCCGCTTCATCGCGCACAGCGCCTCGACGAGCTGGAGCCGCTGCTCGGCGGAAAGACCGCGCAACGCTTCGTCGAGCAACGCGGCCGCGGCTTGCTGCATCTCGGCGAGGACGGGCTGCGCCTGCGGCGTGAGGTAAAGGCGCACGGCGCGGCGATCCGCAGGATCCGGCCGTCGCTCGACCCATCCGGCGGTCTCCATACGATCGATCAGCCTCGTCAACGTGATCGGCTGGATCTCGAGGCGCTCCGCGAGCTCGCTTTGCTTGAGTCCCTCCGTGCGCCACAGATGCGCGAGCGCGCGCCACTGCGCCTGGCTCAAGCCAAGCGCCTGCGCGCGCCGGTTGAAACTGCGACGCAACAAGTGCGAGACGTCGGTGATCAGAAAGCCGACGCTGCGTTCCGGTTGGACGTTCGGCGGAATCGGCGGACCTGCCCAATTGGTAAGCAAGCTTATATTAAGCTTGCTGCGTCCCTGCGGCAATTTCGCTCAGTCTGACGCCGCTGCGCGGGCGGCCGCGTCGGGCTGCGACGAGCACCTCGATGGGCGCTGAGCCTCAAGCGCAATGCCTGGAGCAAATGCTCGGCATTGACAGACCTCACGCCATATGCGCAATGTCGTGCGGCATCCTGACCCACGAGTGCATCCGCTCCTCGTAAACGGAGACGGTTGGCGCAGGAAACGTCGGGTCCGCGAACGCGCCGACGGGAACGGCAATGAAGTCGTCCTGACCGTCGACGGTGTAGTAGACGGTCGCTCCGCAATCGGGGCAGAAATGGAACGCAGCGCGGCCGCCCTCATCTCCCACGCGAAAGAAGACCGTGGATCTGCCGCTCACGGACGCGGCCGCTCTCGGAAAGCGTGCCTGAGCTCCGAAGACGCTCCCCGTTCTGCGCTGACACGCGAGGCAGTGGCAGACGGACACCCGAACCGGCTCGGCAGAGACCGTGACTTTCAGCTGTCCGCAGGAACAGGATGCGACGCGTTCCGGCATCTCATTCTCCAGGAAGGATGCGGTCGATCGACCGCGCAACTCATCACCGACGGCCACCATACACCCGCTCCGACACGGCGTCAGGGGCGAGCTGTACCGAGCGGCGAGGGTAGAATCCCGGGATGATCGAAGCGACATCACTGAGAGAGCGGCTGCGAAGCGTTGGATTCGAGGAAGGCGAGCCCGAATCGCTGATGGTCTACGAGACGCGAAAGTTCACCCCTCGTCCCGTCGCGGCTGAAGACGTGCAGATCGTCCGCATCGACAGCGAAGCGAGCCTCGGCGAGCTCGTGCGGTTACAGGAAACGGTGTGGAGTCGCTCGTTCGAGTGGCTTCTGGACGCGCTCCGGCGGATGTGGAGCTGCACGTCGTTCTACGCTGCTTACTATCAAGACCAGCTCGTCGGCTCTGGCTGGATCAGGTGGTCGCCCTCGATCGACTGAGGCTGGACGCGGCCAGTGAGACCGTGGACGATGCCGCCAGCCGAGCACGGAGGGCGAGCGCGGCAGCTTACGGAGTGGCCTGCTCGACCATGTATTCGACCGCCCCGATGATCTCCTCATCGGACAAGTCGAGGCGTCCGCCCTTCCTCGGCATGATGCCGGTGCTGCCCGAGTAGCCGCGCAGCGCGTGATCGATCAGCGTTTCCATCCCCTGGGCGATGCGCGGGGCCCAAGCATCACGGTCGCCGATTGCCGGCGCGCCGCCGATGCCGGGCGGGTGGTGGCAGGCGATGCAGACGTTGTTGTAGACCTGCTGCCCGTCGAGAGTCGCGGTTGCCGCTTCGGGCTTCGAGAGTCGCGAGGCTGACGCGGCCGTGTCGTCCGACTCCGCGAGCGCGGCTTGCCCTACGGCCACGCCGGCGATCGCTACGACGACGAGCACGAAGCTGACGACAAATCGGCGGCTTGGGTTGCGCACGGCGCTGTTTGTGATGCTCCGACGGTGCGATTGTAGCGTATCGGAGCCGGGCGAACCGTCGCCGGCCGGCGTCGGTTCAGGGCTTCCCGCAATGACAAGAAATCTTAACGTCCCATCTTCACATTCTTCCTGATATAAGCTCAAATCCGCGCGGCGCCGTCGTGCCTGGGCACGGGTTCGCCGGAGCGCGCGCAGCGGGGAGGTCCAGTCCATGCGAAGAAGCAATCGTTCGTTCCTCTATTCATTGCTCGTTCCGGTCTGTTTCGCGGCAAGCGCGCTCGCCCAAGCGCAGCAGCACGCTAACGCGCACGAGCACGCTGAGGCGCAGACGCAAGGTCCTTCGGCGGTCAAAGGAGGACTGTGGTCCGACCCATCCGTGTGGTCGGGTGGAGCCGTTCCTAGGGAGGGGGACATCGTCACCATCGGCCAGGGCATGGACGTCGTGCTCGACGTCAGTCCGCCGGCGCTGAACGGCCTGAACATCGACGGCAAGCTGAGCTTTGCGAGCGACCGCGATCTCGAGCTCACCACCGAGTGGATCCTGCTGCGCGGCGAGCTCG
>QGVC01000502.1 GCA_003242645.1 Pseudomonadota bacterium | reverse complement strand
CTCCAGGAACGCACGGTAGTTAGAGACTGTCCAAAGGCCGGGATCAGTTGGCACGCACTGCAAGGCCAGGGCCTCCGTGCCGCGTTCCTCAATAACTCTTGGCAGATACGCCGCCGGCTCCTTGTTGCTGATCGACCGATTCGTCCGTCCCGCGACGAAGGCCATATTGGCGATCTCGTTGATTTCGCGCGTCTCGTACAATGACTTCAGTAGCGATTTCGGAAAAACGTGATGGTACTGAATGTAGTGAGCCCGGCCTTGATGCGTCAGTGAAAGCCCAAGTCCGGTGGACCAGTCCTTGGCACCGTTTTGTTTCATCGCCAGGAACACCAGTGAGAACAGGGGACTGCCTGCACCGCGTCCGACAAGGTCCACCGGTTCGATGGTCAAACGGCCAAACTGCTGCCGGAGTGTCTCGATCAACTCCCTGGGACCACCGCCGCGTCTGATTGTCGCCAAATCAGCGTCGAGCAACGACTCCGTTGAACCACGGGAATAGCGGCCTCTCGCGTTGGCGACGTAGAGCCAGTACAGCAGGCCACGTTCATCCTCGTTCGACAGATGTTCATTCTTGGCTTGGCTGAAGTAGGCTATGGCGATGAAGAACAACGGAGATGACAGCAATGATTCGTCCTCGATGTCTGCATTGGTCTTCAGGAAGTTGATGGCAAAACGCAACCCCTTCTTAGCTTTCTCCCACCCCTCCTGTAGCGCCTTGACCGACAGGTTTCGCACCACCTCGAACCGTGACTGGCCCGAAGCGAATACAACCATAGCGCGAACCAGCAGGCCGAGATCCAGCGTCATCCAATACTCTTCACACTCCTCCTGAAATGCTTCCAGCAGCTTCAGCGAGTTCGGCCAGCGTGCCGTAATCTGGGCCAGTGCGAGGTCTGAGCCGCGAAGCTTCACGCCCAAGGAATTGACGCGGACAAATATCTCCGCGACTTCCTCGTAACTCAGATCACGCGGCAAAACATGCATGGTATAGGGATATTCGCAGATGCCACGCAGCCGCTTGAGCCGTTCGGCATACTTGGCATAACGCGGATCGTCGAAGCCGGTTACGCCTGCAGCCTTCAAAATCTCCGTGTCACTCGACTTGAAGACCTTGGTCACAGATACCCAGTTGGGCTTCTGAGCCAGGGTCTTGTTAGCAACAACAAACGTCATCCGATTCAGTCGTTCCTGCAGTCCTGCCTCGTCGCCGTCGTCCTCAAACAGATCGCCGTTCTCCTCGACTTCGTCATCGTCCAAGAACTGTGGCTCCTCGTCGGAGACGACCTCGGTGAAATCCCCGGGGCCGTCGGGATGCTCAAGATTGAAGAGGATGTCGATCTCCCGCTTGCGGCCCCGGACCTTCACGGTCTTGCCGCGCAGCACAGCCGACAATGATGTCAATCGCTGCTGGCCGTCGAGCAACAGCTTGTGCCCGGCGAATGGACTGTCTTGCTGGTCAACCGCCAGATCTCGTGTGGGCTGTTCCTGATCTGTTTCCCAAACAAGGATTGATCCGCTGGGATAGCCACGATAGAGAGAGTCCAGAAGATCGCGCACGCGAGAGGCACGCCAGACATACCGCCGTTGCATCTCAGGGAGGCGAAGCTCGCCGCGTTCGATCATTCCGACCAGTTCATTGACATTGGTATCTACCTTACGCATGCGTTCCATCTCCCGCGGCAGAGCTCCGCACGTCGCTTGCCTCTTCGTTTCCGTCGTCCACCGGGCCTATCTGCCAATCATTCGCAACCGTCTTCCAGTTGCACTCACGCTCAACGGCCTTGCCATCCTCATCCTTGCCAGTCCACACACTCCAGAATTCTGGATCATCGGACCGTGGTTGCTGGGATTTCGGAAGATCGTTCATTCTTACCAGAACCGGCAGTTCAGATGCCCATCCCAGCAGTATTGCGCTTTGCGAAGGTAATGTGGGCAATTCCCGAAGTAGTCCCCTCAGATTATCTGGGACCAATCGGTGGATCAGTTCCTGGTCGCGATCATTGCTGATCCGGTGCAGAAGAAACGTATTGCATTGTGAGAGTACCGTAGGAGACAGCTCGGAAGGTCGCTGTGAGGACAGCACCAAGCCAAGGCCAAACTTCCTGCCCTCACGGGCGATCCGCTCGAACACCTGGCAGCATACGCAGGCAGCGTCGTGGTTCTCAATGTCCTCTCTATAGCGCTTGATGAAGGTGTGTGCCTCCTCCATCACGAGCACGGTCGGCAATGCGACTCCGTTCACCTTGACGTAACGCTGTAGGCTTTCAAAAATCATCCGAGCAATGACAGCAGTCACTACATGGACCACCTCGGTCGGCACGAGTGAAAGATCGATCACTGACACACACCCATTTGCCGCCTTGTCTTCCCCAACATATTGTTTCAACCACTGTTCTAGCGTCATCTCAGAAGGGCCCGCAAGAATGCGCTTCATTCGCGGGTCAGCAAGGAGAGTGCGCATTCGAACCAACAGCGTCTCCACGTGTTCAGAAACATTGAGCGCTTCAGCGGATACCTCCATGGCGCGCAGAAGCGACGTCCCTTCGTACGGACGAGGCGCATCAGCGTCAGCTGGGAGCGTATCCGAATCTGAGCCGCCAAAGGCGGAATGTGTCTGACT
>QGVC01000501.1 GCA_003242645.1 Pseudomonadota bacterium | reverse complement strand
TTCCCCGCCCTTTGGGCCCGGCCCCCGGCCATTGGCCCTCACTGTGCCGCCTGGCGACCGGGGGGAAAGTCCCCCATCCAATAACGGCGCCAAAGCCGATAGAAGGCAAGAGGAATCGGCTGGCCCGGCGACCACCGCTTGAGGGCCGCACGGTCCCCATTGGGATAATGACTGTGACTAATCGTAGCGGCCAAACGTGCGATAGTGATGGAGAGGGTTGTGGGGCCGTGAGAGTTGCGCGCTGCACGAGAGCTCATGCCAGAGTCTCCTCTCTAGATACAGCAGACGTCGTGGGCAAGGACACCTTCCTGCTGTGCAGGATGCCAATAAAAGCACCCCTTGAGTTTGCGACCGCGCGCCATCGTCTATTGGAAGGCAGCGGAATTCGGTACGTGCCGGCGCGCCACAACTGCTCGGCATCCGCAACGAGGCCGTGTTGCCAGGCCAGACGTACCGGTTCACAGGACTCGAGAAAGGTCTGCGCGGTGGCATCCTCGGGGGCAGTTTCCGTCGCTTGCCAAAGCGTGGGGAAGAATCGGGCTTCCCACTGTGTCTTGAATTGCCTTTGTAGGGCATCGATCCAACGTTTGATCGCATCGCGATCGAAGTCGCCTTTGTCCGGACCGCCTTCCGCGAGCACAGTGAGGGCGGTGCGTAAAGCTACCGTCACATCTTTCGCATCATTGATTAAGCGCTGAGCAAACTCCGCGAGCGCATCGCGTACCGGGCCCGGGCACAGCACCCGGCACGCCTTGGCCGGTACCGGCAGCGCCAAGCGATGAAAACCTCGGGTCTTACCTTCCTCCCTTACTAGGACGCTCACGGTAAACCACCCAGCACCGGGCTGAAGACGAGGACGCTGAAGAGGGGTGAGCTCGAAGCCCTGTTCGAACAGCAACGCGGTCAGTTGCTCAACGCCAAGATATCCGGACTTCTCTGAAACGGTGAGTGCCGCCCGCTCCTTTTTCCCATTGAGATGAATGGGAGTCCATGGGTCGCCGACGTCTCCACCATCCGGCTTCTTCGGACCGATCTGCCGGTTCCTGCTGACGGCCCTCAGCACCACGAGCTGGCCGTTCTTTGCGCAGCGGACTCGAAGGGGTCGTGCAGCCTCGATGAACCAGGGCTCGAGATCGCCCAGCATGTGCTGATGATCATCACGCTGCCAGTGCGTCAGCCAAGTGAGAACAGTCCCTCGGTCCCGGTATCCGAGCTTGGAAATCGTCTCCTGTCGCAGGGAGTTCACTACGATCAGCTCTTCCTGGAACCGCTTCGAGGGATGGAGATCTCGCACCCACGACACGATGGAACGACTGCCGTTGCCGCTGTTCATTCGGACAATGCCGTACCGGCCGCTACCAAGATAACCTGTGGTGGTCTGCAGGGTCATCAGTGCAAAGATCCAGGCTTCCACTGCCTCAGCATCGACGCGGCTCATCTTGACGTCGTGGTTCTTGGATGTGATGAGCACATCAAGTTCGTCCGGTGTGCTCGCCATCAAGTCATACTGGTCGGAGTCAGCATCCCAGCTCGCCCAAGGGTGCTGAAAGAAGGCGGGTAGTGTGACGTCCTCGACGAACAGTGACCAGGCGCTTCGTTGGCCATCGGCCAGGTCCAGTAACCCGGTGCGCCAGTAACTCTCGTCATCTGGAGGTTGGTCGACCGGATATCGAGCTTGAATACTGGCGGCAAGTTGCACAAGGAATACGTGCCATGGATCAGCCTGATGGGCGCGCAGGCCGGTATAGCCATCCACTTCTCCTCGCGAAAGAGCGGCTAGGAGGGCTGGCAGACTGAGGCGGCGGAGGCCGTGCGGCGTTCGCACACCGATCAGTTCGTCATACAATAAGTCATGCATCGTCACGCTCCATGCCGAAACGGGTATAGCGAAACGCCCGGGAGCCAATGAGAATGCGCAACCCATCCGATACGGGTTCAGCATCTAGTGCATCGGGAAGCGTGGTCCTTTCGGGCAACCAGTGGGCGGGAATCGGAATTCGGTCAATAAGCACACCGAAAGGCGAACGCATCGGTGCGGTCAGCGGAAGCTCATAGGTATCCGCTCCCAGGCGCGTAACAATACGCTCATCCTTCTCGGGGTAGTGGAGCTCGCCGAAAGCCTCATCGCGTAGTACGGAACCGAGCGCCGCGCGAATCTCCGCGAGATTCTCGCCGTCGATTGCATTGCCATGGCGTCGCCAGACCTCAGGCAGGCAGGCGAGCGCTTCGGGATGCGTCGCTCCTTCAATTAGGGTCCGGGCATCCTGCGGCAAGGTAAGTTCGCCTCGCTCGGTGAGCAAATCCCACGTGCGCTGAAGTACACGGCCGTCTGCGTAAGCTCCGATCCGGCCGAGCCCCGCGGGTGCTCGAAGTACGCCTTGGTCGTCGAGAAATTCACTGAGCGGTCGCGCCGGCACGCGTATCAGAGCGCGAGGCGTGGAGTACGGGACGGGGCGATCGTCGCGCAGATGACGATGTAATCTCCCGAGCCGCTGAATCAACACATCCATTGGCGCAAGGTCGGTGATGAGCCAGTCCGCGTCGATATCCAGGCTTTGTTCGAGCGTCTGCGTTCCAACCAGAAGCCGCGGTCCTGATGGAGACTGCTTTCCGAGCAGGATGCTGAC
>QGVC01000500.1 GCA_003242645.1 Pseudomonadota bacterium | reverse complement strand
GCGGATTCGCGTTCAATGACAGTGCGACCGTCATCCAGGGCCACATCATCGCGATGTTCCTGCCATCGTTCTTCACCGGGCATCTCATCGCGCGGTTTGGCGTTCTGTCCGTCATCGCTACGGGTGCCGTGATCGAGATCCTCTGCGCCCTGGTCAATTTGAGCGGCATCGAGTTCTGGAATTTCTTCGTGGGCAATCTGCTCGTCGGCCTCGGGTGGAACTTCACATTCGTCGGCGGCACGACGCTGCTCACGACGACTTACATGCCGTCGGAGCGGGCCAAGGTGCAGGGCAGCCACGACTTCGCGGTTTACGGCACGACGGCGACGGCCGCAGGGCTCTCCGGCATCCTCCAGGCGAACGTCGGCTGGACCGTCGTCAACATGGCCGCCCTACCGTTGATGGCGATCGTGCTGCTCGGCGTGACATGGCTCAGCCGCGTGCAAAGCCGGGAGGTTGCTGCCGTCCGCTGAGCACGCGTGATTCTCCAATCACGCGGCTGCTTTCAGCTTGTTGAGGTCAGGTACGGGCCGCGACGTAGCCGGATTTTCTGCCAGCACCTGCTCCAGCGCGTGCGCTACGCTGAGCACGAGCGCGTCCGATCCGTTCGGGCCGACAATCTGGATGCCGAACGGCATGCCGACATGATCCACCCCGCAGGGGATGACCGCGGCTGCGGGAATAGCTGTCGTCAGCCCATATGTGATGGCGAGCCAGCGCATGTAGGTCGGCATCTGCTCGCCGTTGATCTCTGAGACGTAAAGCTGCTCGTGCGGGAACGGCGAAACGGAGGCCGCCGGGCAGATGAGCACGTCAGCGTCCTCGAAGAAGGCGAGGAAGCGACGGTAAATCTTGCTCTGCTCCACGAAGGCCCAGGCGATATCGCCGGCTGTCCATTTGAGCCCCCGCTCGGTGTTGTCGATGACATTGGGGCCGAGCAAATCGCGATGCTTCTCCAGCCGCTCGCGGTGGGCGCCGACGAAGTAGATGCCGCGAAGGATCTCGAAGACGTCGTGCACGGGACCGAGATCAGGATCCCGGTCCGCTGCCTCGGCAAAGACGTGCCGGAAAGTTTGGACGCGCTCTTGGAAGATGCGGCGGATGTCCGCATCGATGGGCGCACAGCCGAGATCCGTTGAGATCGCCACGCGTATGCTGCCGAGATCGGCTTGCGGCAGCACGTCGGGGATGTTCAGCGCGTCGTCGCTGGAGAATGGGTCGCGCTTGTCGAGGTCGATCTGCGCCTTGAGCAGGAGATGCAGGTCCGCCACCGAACGCCCCATCGGACCATTGACGGAGAAGGGCGACAGCGCCGTGGAGCGCTCAGGGCCAGGGACGACGCCCGGCGAGGGCCGAAATCCGCAGACACCGCAAAATGCTGCTGGCGTCCGCAGGCTGCCGCCATAGTCCGACCCCGTCGCAAGCGGAACCATGCCTGTTGCTAGCGCGACGGCCGAGCCGCCGGACGACCCGGCACAGGTCTTCTTCGGGTCGAAGGGATTGCCGGTCGCGCCATAGACCCTGTTGGTGGTGTTCGCCCCGGCGCCGAACTCAGGCGTGTTGGTTTTCGCGAGAATTATCGCGCCCTGGTCCCTCAGGTTTGCGACGGTCTCTTCGTCCTGCTCAGGCACATGATCCTTGTAGATCAGCGAGCCCCAGGTCGTAGTGAGCCCGGCCGTCGCTTGTAGGTCCTTGATGCCGATGGGCAGGCCGTGCAGGAGACCCAAGGGCTCGCCGCTCATTACCATCTGCTCGGCGTTCTTTGCGGCTTCCCTCGCGCCCTTTTCGTCCATCGCCACGATGGCGTTCAGGGCCGGGTTCACCGCTTCGATGCGCTTCAGGCAGCTCTCCAGCAGCTCCACAGGAGAGAGCTTCTTGTTGCCGATCAAGCGGCGGGCTTCGACGGCGGAGAGATCGCAGGGCTCAGTCATTCAGGTCTGCCTTTCGGATCGTGATGCGATGAGGTGCGGGGATCAGGCCCGCATCGGAACGCCGGGTTCTCCAAGGTCCCAGTAGAGGCCAGTCATCAGCTCCAGGGCGTTGCGCGAGACGGATATGAGGATGTGCTCGTCCGGCGCATGCTGCGAGCAGGAGGCATAGGAGTGCGGCACCCACAGCGTCGGTATGCCGAGGATGTCGGTGAAAACATCATTGCAGATGGAGCCGCCCATCTGCGGCACGACAGCCGGTTTGATGTTGGTGGTTCTTTGGATCGAGTCGACCGCCCAAATAACCCACGGATTGTCGGGCTCGGTGCGCGTCGCAGGGAAACCGCCGTCGTTAGCGGCAGGCGGATCGGCAACCTGCACGCGATCAAATCCCTTTGCCCGAAGGTGCCGCTCCACCGCCGGTCGGATGTTGGCTACGTCCGTGCCGGCAACAAAACGCAGCTGGCAATGAGCCACAGCCCTAGGCGGGATGGCATTGACCGGCTTGCCAGGGATGCCCGCGCCTATGGCGAGCACGTTCAAAACATTGGCTCCGTAGACCCGCTCGGCAGGCGAAAGGTCCGGCTCCCCCCACCAGGTATCGATCTGCGGACCCTTTTCGCCGCCATCGATCTCCACGTCCGCCAGCGCCTCGCGCACGGCCTTCGACATCGGCGGGGCCTTCAGCCCCCCGACCAGCAGCCC
>QGVC01000499.1 GCA_003242645.1 Pseudomonadota bacterium | reverse complement strand
GGTTCGCCGTCGAGGACGGTCTTCTGGGCCTCCGCCTGCGACCAGCGCTTGTGTGCGACGGACAACGCCACCGACTCGCGCTGTTCGGTCACGGCGAGCACCGGATAGGGGATCGCCCGGTGCAGAAGCTCCACCAGCCGCTGTGTCTTGGCCCCCTCTCGCAGCGCGACGCGCACGACGGCGATTTCCAGGTACTCACGCGCATCATCGCGATAGGCGGCAACGCCAATGGTGGTCGGCTTCAGCGCGGCCACCCACTGGATGTGCTCGATGCCCTCGTTGACCTGGCGGCGGTCGGCCGCTGTCGGCGCGCCGTGCTCCACCAGCAGCGTCTTGGGCACGCGGCGATCCACGCGTGCGGCGGCGGGGAGGTCGAGCGCGGCGATGATGTCGTCGGCGTTCATTTCGTCTCCGCCTCCGGCAGGATCACCAGCCAGGCCACCACCTCGAAGTCGTCGATGCCGGCGAACTCACCCGTCAGGGCATGAGTGCCTCCCGGCGTGAACAGACTGGCCACGGCGCGCTCCTCGCTCTTGCCAACCACGGAGGAGACGGCTGCCGCCAGCAGCTTCTGCGGGTGGCGCATGTCCTGGCCGTTCTTCGTCGCCTTGTCGAAGCGGGCGCAGGCGCCGGCGTCGGGCAGGTCCCGCCCGACGCAGAGACGCTTCAACCGGTCGAGAATATGCTTGGCCTGCGGGTATGCCAGCAGTACCGCTCCATCATCCGCGACATGCACCAGATAATGCGGCGCGAGGGGATAGCCTTCCTCCGGCAAGCGAGCGGCGGCCGCTCCCTCCGCACGCAGGCAGAACACGATGCCGGGCGGGATCTCCGCCTCGCTCGTGGTCGTGACGGCGAATGCCCCGAGCGGCACCGATTCCAGAACCCCCGGATGCGCCTTGCGATACTCCGCAAGGTCGATCCGGAAGTCGGTCAATGTTAGGTCGGCAATAGAGACGCCGGTCGACAGGTCCTCGAGATCGATCACCGCGTCCTGGAGCTTGAGCAGCTGCTTGCGCCGGTACTCCAGGTCGTTCATCGGGTTGCCGGACTGCTGCTCGATCAGGTTCTCCTCGCCCGTGGCCGAGATGTCGAGCAGCACCATGCGTCCGCTGACCCGCTGTTCGAGGTTGATGTACTCCTCCAGCTCCATGTTGGGCCAGAAGTTCACGAGCTGGATGCGCTCGTTGGGTGAGCCGATGCGGTCGATGCGCCCGAAACGCTGGATGATGCGGACGGGATTCCAATGGATGTCGTAGTTGACCAGCCAGTCGCAGTCCTGGAGATTCTGCCCCTCGGAGATGCAGTCCGTGGCGATGAGGAGGTCGATGTCGCCCTCGCTTGCCAACTCCTCGGGGCGTTCCTTGGAACGCGGTGAAAAAGCGGTGAGGATGGAACCGAGGTCGCGGCGCAGCCTCGGAAGGGTGGTCTTGTTGCTGCCCGTGCCGGTGACCAGCGCACTCTCCACCCCCAGCGTTTCCCTTGCCCAGGGTGCGAGCTGCTCGAACAGGTAGTTCGCGGTGTCGGCGAAGGCGGTGAAGACGATGACTTTACGGTTGCCCTGGTTGATGGGTTGGCGGTGCTTGTTCGCAATGATTTCGCGCAGGGCGGCCAACTTGGCATCCCGTTCCGGGCTGATCTCGCGGGCAGCGGCGAGTAGGTTCGCAAGCCGGTTGCGGTCCTCGAGCAGGTCCTGTTTCCAGCGCACGATATCCACATCCGACAGCAGCACCTTGACCTTGCGCCCGACCAGCAGGCTCTCGAAGGCCGGGTCCTCGATGTCGACATCCTCGATGTCGATCTCTTCCAGCTCCTCGACCTGGGCCTCGATGTGGCGCAAGGTGTCTTCGACATCCCGTAGTTGGCGTTCGACGGTCAGGGCAAAAGACACAACGGAGCTCTCCATCCGCTTGAGGATGTTCACGCGGAGGAGGTGAATGAGGCTTTCCTCGCGGTCCACCTGGCGGAAGAAGCCCGTGCCGCCCTTAACCTCGGTGCTGTATTTCCTGTCGTAGGCGTCCTGTTTGTGGGGCAGCACGTACCGCAACGGTGCGTAGGCAGCGAGGTTCAGGCGACGGATTTCGAGGTTGATGTCGCGAATCGGAGGAAACGTGCCACGAAGATCGACGTCGGCCTTGATGTTGATAGGCTTGAGACGTTCGGGGAACCGGCCGGTCTCCGTGACGCCATAGTACTTCGCAATGTGTTTTCGGGACCGGGCGATGGTCAGCAGGTCGAGCAAAGTGAAGTAGTCGAACCCCAGCATCTCCACCAGTTTCGCCGGCGTGCGCTCGGCCTCAGGCAGTTCGAGCCAGCGGTTGAACTGCTTCTGCGCCAGGCGCGTGGTGCTGTCGATGCTGCTGATGCCGTGCTCCAGCAGTGCCGTATCGTCACCCTCCGTCGCGAATACAATCTGATTGCGCAGGTCGGCCATGCGGTTGTTGACCGGCGTGGCCGAAAGCATCAGCACGCGCGTCTTCACGCCATCAGGCGGTCGTAACGGGTCTCACCGCCGGCCTGTGGGGTCTTCTTGTTGCGGAAGTTGTGCGACTCGTCGATGACGACGAGGTCGTAGTTGCCCCAGTTGACGTGCGCGAGGTCGATGTCTCCAGACATCCCGCGATCACGCGAGAGGTC
>QGVC01000498.1 GCA_003242645.1 Pseudomonadota bacterium | reverse complement strand
CTGAATGCCAAGGCGGCCGGTTTCGCCACACTCGAAGTCTTCGATGAAGCCGGTTTCACGCTGCCCATCATGATTTCGGGCACGATCACCGATCGCTCAGGCCGCACATTGTCTGGCCAGACGGTTGAGGCATTTTGGTATTCGTTACGTCATTTGAAGCCGTTTTCGGTCGGCCTCAATTGCGCGCTCGGTGCGGAAGCCATGCGGCCATTCCTTGCAGATCTTGCCGCCGTCGCGGACACGCTGGTTTCGGCTTATCCGAACGCAGGCCTGCCGAACGCGATGGGCGAGTACGACGAAACTCCGCATGAAATGGCCTGCCATATCGAGAGCTGGGCCAGGGATGGTCTCGTCAACATTGTCGGCGGATGCTGTGGCTCGACACCTGAGCACATCAAGCATATCCGTGAGCACGTCGAGAAGTATCCGCCACGTAAGATACCGAAGCTCGAGCCGCGCATGAGACTTTCTGGTCTCGAGCCGTTCGTACATGGGTAGGAAGGGCGATCAGTGACCACATCCACCAACGCAGCCGCCACGTTCATCAACATCGGCGAGCGCACCAACGTCACCGGGTCGGCGAAATTTCGCAAGCTGATCGAGGCGGGCGATTATCAGGCCGCGCTCGCAATTGCGCTAAATCAGGTCGAGAACGGCGCGCAGATCCTCGATGTGAATATGGATGAAGGCTTGCTCGATTCCGAGCAGGCCATGCGCACGTTCCTGAACCTGATTGCCTCCGAGCCGGCAATCGCGCGCGTGCCGATCATGATCGACTCTTCCAAGTGGTCGGTCATCGAGGCCGGGCTGAAATGCGTGCAGGGCAAGGCCATCGTCAATTCCATCAGCCTCAAGGAAGGTGAGGGGCCGTTTCTCGAGCAGGCGCGCAAGATTTTGCGTTACGGCGCGGCTGTCGTTGTCATGGCCTTTGACGAGCAGGGCCAGGCGGAAACCGTCGAGCGCAAGGTCGAGATTTGCGAGCGCGCCTACAAGCTGCTGACGGAAAAAGTGGGCTTCCCGCCCGAAGATATAATTTTCGATCCGAATATTTTCGCCGTCGCCACCGGCATCGAGGAGCACAACAATTACGCCGTCGCGTTCATCGAGGCGACGCGGCAGATCAAGCAGAAATTCCCATTGGTGCATGTTTCGGGCGGCGTCTCAAACCTTTCGTTCGCTTTCCGCGGCAACGAGCCCGTTCGGCAAGCGATGCACTCCGTGTTCCTGTATCACGCCATCCAGGCGGGCATGGACATGGGCATCGTTAATGCCGGCCAGCTCACGCTCTATGACGACATTCCGGCGGATCTGCGCGAGCTGTGCGAGGACGTCATTCTCAATCGCCGGCCCGATGCGACCGAGCGTTTGCTGGAGGCGGCACCGCGGTTCAAAGGCGGCAGCGTCAAGAAGGTTGAGCAAGATCTGTCCTGGCGCAACGCGCCGGTAGAGGAACGGCTCAAATACGCGCTCGTCCACGGCATTACCGAATTCATCGAGGCGGATGTTGAGGAAGCGCGCCAAAAGGCGGCCCGGCCTCTCGATGTGATCGAAGGTCCGTTGATGGCCGGCATGAACGTGGTCGGCGATCTGTTTGGCGCCGGCAAAATGTTCCTGCCGCAGGTGGTGAAATCAGCCCGCGTGATGAAACAGGCCGTCGCCTACCTGCAGCCGTTTCTTGAAGAGGAGAAAAAGCGGCTTGGGCTTGATCAGCGCCCGGCGGCTGGCAAGGTCGTAATGGCCACCGTGAAGGGCGACGTGCACGACATTGGCAAGAATATCGTGGGCGTCGTTCTTCAGTGCAACAACTACGAGGTCATCGACCTCGGCGTGATGGTGCCCGCCAATAAAATCCTCGAAGCGGCGCGGCAGCATAAGGCGGACATTATCGGGCTGTCCGGCCTTATCACGCCATCGCTCGACGAAATGTGCCACGTCGCGGCGGAGATGGAGCGGGAAGGCTTCGATTGCCCGCTGCTCATCGGCGGCGCCACGACAAGCCGTGTGCACACCGCGGTGAAAATCAACCCGAACTACAAACGCGGCGCGGCTATTTACGTGACGGATGCAAGCCGAGCGGTGGGTGTCGTGTCGGCTCTGCTTTCCGACACCGAGCGGGACAAGTTTATTGCCGAGATACAGGCGGAATACGCGAAAGTGCGCGAAAGCCATCTTCGCAACGAAGCCCGCAAATCGCGCGTTTCGCTCGAAGATGCTCGCGCGAACCGTTTTCGGTGCGATTGGTCGAACTACAAGCCGCCCGTGCCATCGTTTCTTGGAACGCGGGCATTTGAGAATTACGACCTGAAGGAACTCACTCAGTACATCGACTGGTCGCCGTTCTTCGCGACTTGGGAGTTGAACGGTCGCTTTCCGGCAATTCTCGACGACAACAAGGTAGGTCCCGAAGCACGGCGGCTTTATGCGGACGCCCAGCAGTTATTGGAGCGTATCGTCGAGGAGCGCTGGCTGACCGCGAACGCTGTCGTGGGCTTTTGGCCGGCAAACGCCATTGGCGACGATATCGAGCTTTATACGGACGAAACACCTGCTTCTTAAACCAACCTGAGGCTGCCGCGAAGGAGGAAAAAAAAGTATAAGGGGGTGACGAAAAGATAAAAAAAAAAAAAAATAATCACAA
>QGVC01000103.1 GCA_003242645.1 Pseudomonadota bacterium | reverse complement strand
TTGAGCCGCGATTTCGGCTCCGAGTCGGCCTGTGAAGCGAGAGCAGCCAACTGCGCTTCTCCCGCATTTCGTGTAACGGGCAGCGATGTCGTGAGATCTTGCGCCGAGGACGGCGGCTGTTCGGGCCCGAAGGATGCCTGGAGGAGGCGCGGTGACTCGGCATCAAGGCTAGCGAGCGACGCGAGTTGCATCAGCTTCATACGGTCCTCATCCGAGGGCCGGCTCGCGATCGCTGGCCGGCGCGCAGGTTGAGGACCGACGAGAAGCTTCGGCGCGGGCGCTGGGTCCAATGCAGCTAGAGTGGGGTGTGGTCGGGATGGCGCGGCCGAAGCGATGCGCTGCGGACCGGATGTGGGCGGGGTCTGCGGAGAACCACTCGTCCAGGCACTGGCGATTTGTGTGCGCCGGCCGACTCCTCGTCTCAGCTCGTGATATGCAGCGATCTGTTGGGCAAGCTCGACGTGCTTCGTCTTTGCAATATGCACGTCCGCAGGTGTCAGCGGCTTGCCGTCTGCGGGAATGTGCTTCGTGCGCCCGTCGGGGAACAGCAGCGCCAGCTCGTGGCGCGGCAGGCGTGGCCAGGACCGCACGCGGTCGGTGTCGACGTGCACGAACGGAATTGCCGATGTTGGGTAGTAGCCGACGCCGCCGCGTTCGCGAACCAATGCGGAGTACCGAAGACGGCGGATCGGCACATCAGGGAAATGGACATCGGCTGCCTTGCCCAGGATATGCCGGCTCTGCGAGGCCTGCCCACCGCGCGTCTTGCGCAACATTTCGTTCGTGGAGCGCGAGCGGTAGCCTGAGATGATGTGGATGGGCTCCTTGGAGCCAAGCTCCGCATGCATCTCCCAAAGCAGATCGATGAGCTCGGGGTCCATGCGGGTGACTTCGTTCTTGCGCCAATCCCGCAGGATCCAGTTGATCTGCTCCATCGCGGCCGGGACGTACTTGCCGTCCTTCTTGTACTCGACTGTTAGGGTTTCCTTGGTATGGATGTTGTAGAGCGAGATCGTCCGAGTCTGCGAGGATTCCGCCTGGAGCCGGGCGGTCCAATGAACGGCAACAAGTGCCGCCACGACGACACCGGCGAGGAGACTCAGCTTACGCGTTGACAAGACTAGCCCCACCCCTGACCGAACGCTGCCTGCCTTGAGTGCCGCGATGTGCTTTGATTTGGAGCGGACCGTAGCAGGTCTTTAGCGCTAACGCTGGATTGTTAACCTCCCGTTAAGGCTCCCCGCAAAGCGTCTCTTAGAACGTCAGTCGGGCGATAAAGAGGCAGACGGAGGGATTAGCTCCATCAGACTGCGGACTTTGTCATCGGATTCCCAAATGGCAGCAGCCCCGTGCACGAGAAACGCACGGGGCTGCCAAAGTGAAGATAACTTGAAGTCTCGGACTGCCTCAGTGGCCGAACACGCGGCGCACCCAATCCGGCTGACGTGAAGAAGACGAAGGATATGTCCAGGTCGGGGACGTCTCGGCGAGACGGCTGACAACCTCCGCTCGAATGGCGCCCAAATCCTCCTTCTTGCGGGCGATGAGATGCGCCTTGCCTTCCAGGCCCATTTGGATCAGCTCCTCGTGCCCGTAGACGTCGGCCACCGTCTTCAGCTTCCCGTCATCATCAACCCAGGCGGTAAAATAGGTGATGTGGACGGGAATCTTCTTGTCCAATTTGACATGATTGTCGCGCGGACCACGCCGGACCAGCCATTCCACTTGGCTGCGATCCCAGCCCTTGTCATAGGCGAGCAGAATTTCGGCGAACTTCAAGGGATCGCGGACGCGCATACAGCCGTGGCTGAACATGCGCTGCGGCCTCGCGAAAAGGTGCTTTGTCGGGGTATCATGCATGTACACGGCGTGCTTGTTCGGGAACAAGAACTTGACCACGCCGAGCACGTTGCCA
This sequence comes from Pseudomonadota bacterium, assembly GCA_003242645.1. The sequence continues at coordinate 8,583 of QGVC01000103.1, read as the reverse complement.
GAGCCCGGTGGCTGGTAGACGTGGAAATTGCGAATATCCGTCCGCCGCCAGTCGACGCTCCATGGATCGATGTCGCGGCCGCGATACTGTATCCGCAGATTATTCCGCTCGAGAATGTTGGTGCCGCGGATCAACCCCGGCAGGATCTCCTTGACCTTGATGCTGTTCGGCACCGCCCAGTACGGGTGGAAGACGATCGTCTCCATCTCGTCTGAGAAAATCGGCGTTTGCGTATCCGGCTTGCCGACGATCAGACGCTCCGAATGGATCATCTTGCCATTTTGCACGACCCGAAGCGTGAACTCGGGAATGTTCGCCCAAACGTAGAACTGGCCGAGATCCTCCGGCATCCAACGCCATTGCTCCATATTGTGGAGGATCTTGCGCAGCTTCGCTTCGTTCGTGTCCCGATTCCCGCGCTTCGCCTTGCGCGCTTTGGCATCGGGAGCAACGTCCGCTTCGGCTTCCTCAACCGGTAGCCGCTGGTGCTTGATGTCCAGGTAGGCTTGGCGAAGCTTCTCGAACTGCGGATGTTTTGGATGCAAGCCCCGCAAATAGGCATCGGCCGCATCCGCCCGAGCAATTCCCGCTAGAACGTCAGAAGGGGGCAGCAGAGGCGGCTCGCGATCGATGTAATTCGAAAGCTGCCGCGGATCCATGCGCCCACCGCGTGCGTGATTGGCATACTTCAGCACAGCGAGCGACAGCTGAAGCTCGGCTTTCGCGACCTGGGCTGGATCATCTGACTGAGGCGCCGAAGGCAGCTCGAATGCAGACGCTTCGAGACCCCAATCGTCGGCGCGCTGGATTTCAGCTATCGCCGTTTCAGCGCGGGTGTTGAATTTCCCGCCCTCAATCCAGAGCAGATTATCGCCGCGACCTTGATAGAAAGCCGTCAGAGCATCACGGTCCTCGGCTTTCAAGCCTTTCGCCTCGGAGATGTGCCGCAGAATTTCAGCCTCGAACTTGCTCACCGTCGGCAGCGGCTCAACTGCTTCCGCCGTGCTTGAGGTCGAGGCCGCCTCCGGCTCCGGGGCAGTACCAGACTGCTCAGATACGATCTTTCCCGAGTCGAGTTCAGCGGCCTCCGATTGAGCTGGCTCGTCACCGACCGGCTCGGCGGCCTCCGCTGCTTCCTGCTCAGGAGCCGTGTCAAGGCCTGGATCGGCTACGGCTTCCTCCGGCGTGGCCGGATTTTCAGACTCAGGCTCGAGCGCCAGGCCTGTTGGCTCCGACTGAGACTCGGGATCCTCGAACCCACTCGCCGTGTCGCTCGTGGCCGGGTCGTCCGTCTCCGGCTCAGGTGAATGGCCAGCAGCTTCACTTTCGCGCGGCTCGACCGCCGCTGTAGCCGGCCCTTCAGCTTTCGGCGCCTCTTCAGCCTGCTCAGCTGAAACTGCGTCAGTTGCACCGCTCACCGGCGCCGCCACAGCTGGCGCGCCGACCTCGCCTGCTTCGCTGCGCTCCGGCTCCGCCGTCGCGAATGCTGCACTTGTCAAGACGGCGGACAGCGCCAGTCCGGAGAGCAGGGTCCAAGCAGGTCGCATCAGGGTCCTCCATGCGGCTGAGCCGTACGTACCTTGCTTCGGCTCAGCCAGCAACAGTTACACGCCTGATCTTTCCTGAGAATCTTCTTTTGTCGGAACTGTGACCGGAAAGACAGACGCTCCGTTCAATGGCCCTTCGCGATGCTAAACAAAACGTGATCTCTCACCTCAATGAGGACGGGGGTTCAGCCCGTATTCCTGCATCTTCCGGTAGAGCGTCGAACGCCCGATTCCCAGCCGGCGTGCAACTTCAGACATATGCCCGCGATAGCGGCCCAGGGCCAGCCGGATCATGTCCGCCTCGACATCGACCAGTGAGCGAACATCGCCTGTATCGGTCACCGCCGGTATGCCGATCGACTTGGCGCCGTCCGACTGCTTCAGCTCGATCGTGCGCGGCACCTGATCATCGGCGCCGATCATGGCGGGTCCAGTGTAAACCTTGGGCTCCTTGGGAGGCGGCGCAGGCGGCACTTCCGGAGCGAAGCCTTCGACGTGCATCGCGATCTGCGGGAACTCCGCGACCGTCAGCTCAGGACCGTCCGCGAGCACCACGGCACGGAAGATCGCGTTCTCCAGCTGGCGGACGTTTCCAGGCCAGGAATAGCGCATGAGCAACTGCATCGCCTGCTCGCTGATGGAGGTGACGTTCTTGCCCTCCTCAGCCGCGAACCTCGCCAGGAAATGGTAGGCAAGCTCGGGCACATCATCGAGCCGCTCACGCAGCGGCGGCACCCAAATGGGGAATACGTTGAGGCGGTAGAACAGGTCCTCCCGGAACCGGCCGGATTTCACCAGCTCGATCATGTCGCGGTTGGTCGCCGAGATCAGCCGGATGTTGACCTTCACCGGCCGCTTCGCACCAACGGGATCGATCTCTCCATCCTGGAGGGCGCGCAAGAGCTTCACCTGGGCTTCGAGCGGCAGCTCGCCCACCTCGTCAAGGAACAGTGTGCCGCCATCGGCCTCCTGGAACTTGCCGATGCGTTTCTCGACCGCGCCCGTGAACGATCCCTTCTCGTGACCGAAAAGGATGCTCTCGACGAGATTCTCCGGGATTGCGCCGCAATTCACCGTGACGAACGGCTTGCCGGCACGGTCGCTTTCGCCCTGAATAGCCCGGGCGATGAGCTCCTTGCCGACACCCGATTCTCCTTCGATGAGCACCGGGATATTGGAACGGGCAGCCCGCCGGCCGAGCGAGACCACTCGCTCCATCGCCTTGCCGGCAATGAGATCGTCGAACGTGAGGGTCCCCTCGCTCTTTCGTCTCAGTCTCGTGACTTCGCCGGTCAGCGCACGCAGCTTGAGCGCAGTGTTTATCGACACTTCCAGCCGTTCGGGGCTGATCGGCTTGACGATGAAGTCCACCGCACCTGCGCGGATGGCAGCAACGGCACCATCGATAGAGCCGTGCGCCGTTTGGACGATGACCGGCGGCGCGCTTGGTCTGCCGTGAAGTTGCTGCAGCACCGCCATGCCGTCGAGGCCAGGCATTACCAGATCGAGGAGGACCAGGGCGATGTCGTCCTTCTCGGGGCCGGTCAGGATATGCAGGGCTTCATCCCCCGAGGCGGCAGTCCGAGCTTCGAAGCCAAACTTCTTGACGCACTCTTCCAGAATACGGCGTTGGGCCGGATCGTCATCGACGATCAACACGCGCTTTGCCATGATCAACTCGAACTCAATACGCAACGCAACACATCGGCTGGCACGCGGATGCCCACATGCTCAGCCCATCTCTCCCGGCACAAGAGCACGGTATCCGTAAACAAGCGGTTGCCTTCGGAACCAACTCGGGGCTGTGGGCTTGCCTGAGCGTTGCTTGAACCCGACGCCATTGGCCCGCACATTAGGCGCCATGCCCCAGGCGTGCAGAACGCGCAGAACAGAATTGACGGGAGATCCTGAATGACCGCCGAGCAGACCAAGGTCATCAAGCAGCCGATGTGCATGGCACAGGCCGGCGCTGCATCCTCCGCGAGCCCCAGCGTCGACCTCGGCCCCATGCCGGAATGGGATCTCACCGATCTCTATCCATCTCCCGACTCCCCGGAAGTCGAGCGGGACTTCGCCGCTGCTGCCGCCCAGGCCAAGCGGTTCAAGCAGACCTACCAGGGCCAACTCGTCGCCATGGGGCGGGACGGCGCAAAGCTCGCCCAGGCCGTGAAGGAGTACGAGCAGCTCGCCGATCTCATGGGCCGGCTGGGCTCATACGCGGGCCTGCTCTACGCCGCCGATCAGTCAGACCCCGCGCGCGCCAAGTTCTATGGCGATACCAGCGAGCGGCTCACGAATATCTCAAACGACCTCATTTTCTTCGAGCTAGAGCTCAACAAGATCGAGGATGCGGACCTGGCCGAAGCCCTCAAGCATCCCGATCTGGCGCGCTACAAGCCTTGGTTCGACGATCTGCGCAAGGAAAAACCCCACCAGCTCGATGAGCAACTGGAGCAGCTATTTCACGAGAAGGCTCAGACATCACGCGGTGCCTGGAATCGCTTATTCAACGAAACAATGGCAGCGCTACGCTTTCCGGTCGAAGGCGAGCCGGAGCCACTGCCGCTCGAGCCGACGCTTAATTTGCTCTCGCACGCTGACGAGGGACGCCGCCGGGCCGCTGCCGAAGCGCTGGCGAAAGTTTTCAAGGAAAACCTTCGTCTCTTCACTCTGATTACAAACACGCTCGCCAAGGACAAGGAAATTTCCGACCGCTGGCGGAAATTCAAGGACGTTGCTGACTCCCGGCATCTGGCAAATCGGGTCGAAGGTCCAGTCGTCGATGCGATGGTTTCCGCAGTGCGCGCGAGCTACCCGAAGCTTTCCCACCGCTATTACAAACTAAAAGCGCGTTGGCTCGGGAAAGACCGGCTGGCGCACTGGGACCGGAATGCGCCGCTACCGGAAAAGCCGGAGCGCATCGTGCCGTGGCCCGAGGCGCAGGAGATCGTGCTTAAGGCTTACCGGGATTTTTCGCCGGAAATGGCCGATATCGCCCGCCGGTTCTTCGACAAGAATTGGATCGACGCGCCGGTGCGGGCCGGCAAATCACCGGGCGCCTTTTCGCATCCAACGGTGCCGTCCGTTCACCCCTACGTGCTGCTGAACTACCAGGGCAAGCCGCGCGACGTGATGACCTTGGCGCATGAGCTCGGTCACGGTGTGCATCAGGTCCTTGCGGCGCCCCTTGGGCCATTGCTCTCCCAAACTCCGCTGACACTGGCCGAAACGGCCTCGGTTTTCGGCGAGATGTTGACCTTCCGCGCTTTGCTCGCCGACGCCAAGGACCCGCGCGAGCGCAAGGCCCTGATGGCCTCGAAGGTCGAGGATATGCTGAACACGGTTGTTCGGCAGATCGCGTTCTACACGTTCGAGCGCAAGGTGCATGAAGAGCGGCGCCAGGGCGAGCTTACGCCCGATCGGATCAACGAGATTTGGATGGAGGTGCAGGCCGAAAGCCTCGGGCCAGGCATCGAGCTGAAACCAGGCTACGAGGTCTTCTGGACCTATATCCCGCACTTCATCCACTCACCGTTCTACGTTTATGCGTACGCGTTCGGCGATTGCCTCGTGAACTCGCTTTACGCCCTTTACGAGGAGGCTCATCCAAGGTTCGTTGAGAAATACCTCGACATGCTGAGAGCCGGCGGCTCCAAGCACCACTCGGAGCTACTCGCCCCGTTCGGCCTCGACGCCCGCGAGCCCGAGTTCTGGCACAAGGGCCTGAACGTCATTGAGCGGATGATCGATGAGCTGGAGGCGTTGGATCGACTTGTCTAGAAGCCGCCTTGCCCCACCACGCCACTCGCCGACGCATGGCAAGAATTCCATGCCCATCCGGAAAGGACCGGCAGGCGGCCTGCGCCTTCACCGCTGTTTGCGACTTCCCACCGCCGACATTGAGGTTGGCCAAAAGTTTTCCTCATTAAATGCGGCACCGCTCTTCCTTTTCGCCCCTCCAGTCTTTCCAGTGGTCGCCTTCTTTGGACCGGCCTTCCTCTCTGGCTTTTCGGATGGTTTCGCATCTCCAGCAGCGAGAGCACACAGATGTTTGCGCTGCCAGATTGCGCTAGCATTTTTTGCTTCAGGATGATGTGGATCTATTTTCTTCGTGAGGGTCGCTACTGTCTTATCAGGCAAACTCTCTAGCACTAACCCCAGAGTGTCCAAGCCCAACACCTTCGCGACCGTAGAAAGTTTGTCCAGATCGATACTCCTAGCCTTCAGCTGTGCACTCACAATAGCCAGTGCCGCCTTCTCTATTTCAGCCTTTGCGTCCGGAAAAGCATCTGGATTACTTCCAATCGCCCGGAGAACTTCGGCGCTATTTAGCGTAGTGCTCATGTCAGTGCCTCTTTCAATTCTTCCGCCAAATCTCTCAACAAACCCGCGAGAGGTGGGGGATACTTTTGTCCATAAGTTGGATATTCGCCAATTAGCTCCAACGCCCGGGGAAGGGCAGCCGTTTCCGGAACCACTGTATTGAGCACGTAGAATTCAGACCCCGGCCTTGCCGCCATCTCCCGCATCAATCGAAGATATTCGTTGTGCTGGACTGTTGGTCGCTTCTTGGTTATCAGAACACGAGGAAGTCGATGATCGTTCTGCGGACGGTTCTCGCGAATTACTCTTTTTACGAAAGCCGTTAACCCAAGATGAGAAAGGAAATCGGGAATAGTAGGAACAACGACTAGATCAGCTACCCTTATCGCCGCCGCGGTGAACGCAGAGATGCCGGGAGCACAATCTATAATAATGTATTTGTAGCAATCTCGAAGCTCATTAAGGTCCTTGCGCAGCAGCCGTTCCGTTTGGCCTTCGATTGCATTAAGACTAAACCCCCTCTCTGTGAGTTTGTGTATTATTTCCCGTTCCGTGATGCGCAGTTCGGAAGACGATGCAAGAAGAGAAAGGTTTAAGTTTTCGCCCCTGTGGGTTACGTCGCTAACCTGATTGCAGATTAGCTCAGTCATAGATTTGCGTGGCCCATACAGGAGTGCCGCTTCAAAATATGCGTCTACAGTACGGTCTTCCCTGATAAGCTTGGTCAGAACCTCATCCCCGGCGAGGCAATATGAGGCGCTCGCCTGAGCATCGACGTCAATCACAAGGACGGGTTCGCCGTCCAAAGCGGCTAATGTTTCACTAAGGCTTACGACTGTTGTTGTCTTTCCAACCCCGCCCTTCATATTCACAACTGCGATTATACTACCAGGCAAGACTAACGCTCCGTAATTGCTTTACTTAACTCGTTTTGTTGCTCAGCCGAGAGGCGCGACAAGAGAAATGCATCTATCGTCGCGGGACTGGTATTCTTCGGAGTTGGATCGACGAGCGTCTCCCACGTTTGATAATCGTTCGGATCTCGAATAATGAGCAAGCCGATCCCATGCCTCTCGCACTGGTTGACGATCTCGGGAAGCCTCGCTTCCGCTTTCGAATTGAATGGAACATGCCAAACGAGGTGTCCGAAGTTGGTGAAGCGCGTTTGTGCCAAAGCTTCGTGGACCGCCTGAACGGTGCCGCCGGCTTCAGCTTTCAGTTCGAATGAATGCACGTCAACCTGCCGTCCCGGTAGAAGCTGGAAACGCATGATGCTGATAAATATGAAGTCCGGTCGCGCCCACTGTCCATTCTTTGGCCCTCTTGAAGAGGTGTCCGCGACAATGCACGTGGATCCTGGGGGAAGGTCGAGAGACTGGCCGAAATAATTTTCGAGATAATGCTTCAGCGGCGCCATAAGACGCGCTTCGTTCCATGCCCCAGCAGGTTCTGGCGGGGAAAGCGAGACAACCTCGTCGGTTGCTCCCGCTAAGAAAATGCTCCCACCGCGCCCACGCGCTCGACCAATAATTCCCGCCTTCGTTAGTTGGTCTACTGCCTCGAAGTACAGGTTCGGATCGATACGACACTCCAGTCGGCGAGCCAGCATGGTACGAATGACACGGTGACCAACCGGCGCGCCGTCTTCTGGCAATAACGAGAGTATCTGCTCGGCGAGATCGTTAGCACTTAGTGAGTTAATCACACCGCCCCCTGAGCATTTTGCCGCTCAAGGTATCGGTGAAGGGACAAGGCTGCAAGAGCAGCGCGACTGAGGAGATGGTACCGCCTCCTGGATTCGAACCAGGGACCCCCAGATCCACAATCTGGTGCTCTAACCAACTGAGCTAAGGCGGCGCTTGCGTGGGCGCAGGCGCAAAAAGCGACACTGCGGCGCTGACGTCAAGACTTAAATAGCCCATCCGGGCAGCTGCGCCAAGGTGTCTGCCCCCGGCACGGCAGGACCGGGCTGCGGCCGGCCTCTCAGCGCTTGTTCTGGGACTTCTGGGCAAGCTCGCTGAGCATGCGGCCAAGCTCCTCCGCCTGCCGGGCGTATATGTCCATCTGCTTCTGAGAATGGCGGCTCTGAATCTCGAGGTACTCCTTCAAATCCTTGGCCCGCGCCAGCTCGCTGGCGAATTCGAAGCCTGCCTCTGCGTTCTCCTCGGCAAAGCGCAGCGCACGCGCTTGGATCTCCGCCACCGACTCCGCCATGGCCCCTGACGACTTGTTCACGAGCTCCTGAACCTGCCGGGCCATGTCCAGGAACTGATTGTAGGCAGCCCGCGCCTGCTCGACGTTCCGTTCTGCCATCTCGCGGATCTGCTCCGGAATTTCCATCTGGGGACCTGCCTGCATCGTCGCCTCCATTAGAACCGCCAGCCTAGCCTGATTACCCGCGCCAACTTTACACCTGTTCGGACGGGCACGCTTCACACACTTCGATCTTAGCCACCTCATGCTGGAGCAGCGGACCAGGTCGATCGTGACCGCGAGCAGCAGCTCCCGCTAAGCCGCAGCGGCGCCAGCAGACCTTGACCCAGTCCACAAGGTGCCTGATGGTCCGGCCCGATGCAGCACCGAGCCCCCACATCATTGCGGCCGCCTCTCTTCAAGAGGTAACCCCGGCAAGGGCCGGGTGGCCGGAGCCCATCCGGAACGGCCCCCCGGGCGCGCCCGGGCCCCCGCCCGGACCACCAAGGGGGCATTGATC
>QGVC01000102.1 GCA_003242645.1 Pseudomonadota bacterium | reverse complement strand
TGGCCATGCTGCTCCAACTGCTGGTCCGACGAGCCCAGCGCGGTGGCACCGACGATTTCCGCCGGATCGACGTGAGCGAGGTCGTGACGGCCGAGATAGGAAACCGCCAGCTCACGGAAGATGTAGTCGAGGATCGAGGTGGCGTTCTTGATCGCCTCGTTGCCCTGCACGATGCCGGCCGGCTCGAAACGCGTGAAGGTGAAGGCCTCCACGTACTCCTCCAGCGGCACGCCGTACTGCAACCCAAGGCTCACCGCGATGGCGAAGTTGTTCATCAGCGACCGGAAGGCAGCGCCCTCCTTGTGCATGTCGATGAAGATTTCGCCGAGACGGCCATCCTCGTACTCGCCCGTGCGCAGGTAGACCTTGTGCCCGCCCACGATCGCCTTTTGCGTGTAGCCCTTGCGCCGCGCCGGCAGCTTCTCGCGCCCACGGGCACGCTCGACGACCCGCTCGACGATCCGCTCAGCCACCACCTGCGAGCGCGCTGCCATCGGCTTGTCGGAGGTGAGCTGCTCGGCGACCTCCTCCTGCTCGTCGGTATCGTCGCCGAGAAGCTGGGCATTGAGCGGTTGCGACAACTTCGAGCCGTCGCGGTAGAGCGCGTTCGCCTTGAGACCCAGCCGCCATGACAGCAGGTAGGCCTGCTTGCAGTCCTCGACCGTCGCATCGTTCGGCATGTTGATGGTCTTGGAGATCGCGCCCGAGATGAACGGCTGCGCCGCCGCCATCATGCGGATGTGGCTCTCCACCGACAGGAACCGCTTGCCGCGACGCCCGCACGGGTTGGCGCAATCGAAGACCGGCAAATGCTCCGGCTTCAGATGCGGCGCGCCTTCCAGCGTCATGGCCCCGCAGGCGTACTCATTCGCGGCCTCGATGTCCTTCTTCGAGAAGCCGAGGTGCGTGAGCAGATCGAAGTTGGGCTCGTTGAGCTTTTCAGCCGGAATCTTGAGCGTTTCCGTCAGGAACTTGTCGCCCAACGTCCAGCGGTTGAAGACGAACTTGATGTCGAATGCCGTCGCAAGTGCCTCTTCGATCTTCTGCAAGGCCTCGTCCGTGAAGCCCTTCGCTTTCAGCGTCGCGTGGTTGATGGCCGGAGCGTTGCGCAGTGATCCGTGGCCGACCGCGTAGGCTTCGATCTCCGCGATCTCAGTCTCACTGTAGCCGAGCGCGCGCAGGGCCAACGGGACCGAGCGGTTGATGATCTTGAAGTATCCGCCGCCCGCCAGCTTCTTGAACTTCACCAGGGCGAAGTCCGGCTCGATGCCCGTGGTGTCGCAATCCATCACCAGGCCGATGGTGCCCGTCGGCGCAATGACGGTCGCCTGGGCATTGCGATAGCCGTGCGCCTCACCCAGCGCCAGCGCCCGATCCCAGGCCCGTTTCGCGGCTTCGATCAACCCGGCATCCGGGCAAGAGGCATGGTCCAGCGGCACCGGCAGCGTCGAAAGCCGCTCGTAGCCATCCTTCTCGCCGTAGGCCGCGCGGCGGTGGTTGCGGATCACGCGCAGCATGTCGTCGGCGTTCTTGAAGTAGCCGGGGAAAGGCCCGAGCTCCCTCGCCATCTCCGCTGACGTCGCATAGGCGACGCCCGTCATGATCGCCGCGATCGCACCGCAGATGGCGCGCCCCTCGGGCGAGTCGTAAGGAATGCCCGACGCCATAAGGAAGCCGCCGATGTTGGCGAAGCCCAGGCCCAGCGTGCGGTAGCGGTAGGAAAGCTCCGCGATCTTCCGGCTCGGGAATTGAGCCATCAGCACGGAGATCTCGAGCACGATGGTCCAGAGGCGGCAGGCGTGCTCGAACGAGTCGGTGTCGAAGAGAACGCCGCGTTTTACGTCGGCATTCGGTGCCCGGAACATCATCAAGTTGAGCGACGCCAGGTTGCAGGCGGTGTCGTCGAGGAACATGTACTCCGAGCACGGATTGGACGCGCGGATCGGGCCGGACTGCGGGCAGGTGTGCCAATCGTTGATGGTGGTGTGGAACTGGATGCCCGGGTCGGCGCAGGCCCACGCGGCGTAGCCGATCTGGTCCCACAGGTCGCGGGCTCTGACGGTTTTCACGACCTCGCCCGTTGTGCGCGCCGTAAGGGCCCACTCCTTATCCTCCAGCACGGCGCGGAGGAACTCATCGGTCACACGGACAGAGTTGTTGGAGTTTTGGCCTGAAACCGTAAGGTAGGCCTCGCTGTCCCAATCGGTGTCGTAAGTCTCGAAATCAATGTCCTTGAAGCCCTGGCGCGCGAACTGGATCACGCGGGCGATGTAGCTCGCCGGCACCTGGTCGCGCCGTGCCTCCTTGATGGCGCGCTTCAGCGCCGGGTTCTTCGCGGGATCGAAGCAGGCGTCACCCTCGGCCTCGCAGTTTACGCAGGCCTTCATAATGGCCTTGAGCCGCTTCTGGCAGATCTTGGAGCCGGTGACGAGAGCGGCGACCTTCTGCTCCTCGCGGACCTTCCAGTTGATGAACTCCTCGATGTCCGGGTGGTCGACGTCGACCACGACCATCTTGGCAGCGCGCCGCGTGGTGCCGCCCGACTTGATGGCGCCGGCCGCGCGATCGCCGATCTTGAGGAAGCTCATGAGACCGGAGGACCGTCCGCCGCCGGACAATGGCTCATTCGCCCCGCGCAGCTTGGAGAAGTTGGTGCCCGTGCCCGAGCCGTATTTGAAGAGCCGCGCCTCGCGTACCCAAAGGTCCATGATCCCGTTCTCGTTCACGAGATCGTCCTCGATGGACTGAATGAAGCACGCGTGCGGCTGCGGATGCTCGTAGGCCGAGGTCGACTGCATCAGCCGGCCGGTCTCGTGGTCGACGTAGTAGTGCCCCTGGCTCGGCCCGTCGATGCCATAGGCCCAATGCAGGCCCGTGTTGAACCACTGCGGGCTGTTCGGCGCGGCCATTTGCATGGCCAGCATGTAGCGGAGCTCGTCGAAGAAGGCGCGGGCGTCGTCCTCAGTGGTGAAGTAGCCGCCTTTCCAGCCCCAGTAGGTCCACGTGCCGGCAAGCCGATCGAAGACCTGCCGCGCGTCCGTCTCGCCACCGTAACGCTCATTCTCGGGCAGCTCAGCGAGCGCGGCCTCATCCGGCACGGACCGCCAGAGCCATGACGGGACCTGAGTTTCCTCGACGCGCTTCAGGCGCCGCGGCACGCCGGCCTTGCGGAAGTACTTCTGCGCCAGAATGTCGGCCGCGACCTGGCTCCAGTGCTCGGGCACCATGAAGCCTTCGAGACGGAAGACGACCGAACCGTCTGGGTTCTTGATCTCGCTGTTGGCACGACGGAATGGGATCGACTCGTAAGGTGACCGGCCGGCTTGAGTGAAGCGCCGCGTTATTTTCATAAGGCCCCCAATATCTTCTCTTGGTGCCGCTGCGGCTCGCATGAACCGCACGGCGAGTGTTTCGTTAGACGCGCCGCGCTCGCGGCAGAGTGACTCAAACCCCTCCGCCCGGTGTGGAATCCCGTGCGGGCCCGGTACGACCAGGCTCAGCTCACTCGAACGAACTCGGAAAAAGACGCGAAACTCCTGCGGCCAAGCGGGGTGCCGCAGTCACATCTGCCGTCTACCCCCCGCGGCAGACGAACTCTGTTGGTGCCGCCGGATAAAGCAGCCCGCCGGGCCAGCGTCCCTCCACCAGCGAGGCCCTGCTCTCGGGCGGCAAGGGGAAAGCTAAGTGATTCGCGATCTTGTATGGAGTAGATACAAAGAGCCCCTAGATGTAGTAGACTGGTGGGCATCTGGTGGAAATCCGGTGGATCGAGCAGGGAATAGGTGCCCCAAAATCGCCGCGATTTTGCCTGTGCGCCAAGCGTCAAGGGGGACTCCCATCACCCTGCCCCTCTAAGAGGGAGCTTCAGCAGTCACCCCCGGAGGAAAAAGTCATTTGCCGATTTCCGGCATTAAGGATGTTGCTGGTCTGCCGCGCCAATCCTCCGACTGGACATGGGTCGGGGCGTGCGGTATGCGGCGCGGCAGAAAAAGCAGGCGCGAGAACGAGCTGTCACTCGAGGGCTGGCTGCCATGGGCATGTTGAAAGAGATTTTCAGCTGGTGGAGCGGCAATACGTGGGGAACGCGCTTCACCATCTGGCGGCAAGGCCAGTTCGTTGGTGAGGACGAGTTCGGCAACCGCTACTATGTGCAGAAGAGCGGCGTCGGACCGAACGGCAAGCCCAGGCGCTGGGTCGTCTACACGACTCTTTCTGAACCGACGCTGGTGCCGCCGGACTGGTACAGCTGGCTCCATTACACGACTGACACGCCTCCAACCCAAGAGAGCTATCAGCGGCGTCCCTGGCAGAAGCCCCATCGGCCCAACCTGACTGGAACACCGCAGGCCTACCGGCCGGCAGGCTCGATCGTGGGCGCCGGCCGCCGTCCAAAGGCGACCGGCGACTACCGACCGTGGCGGCCCGAATAAGCTCTTCCAGGCAGAAAATCTTGTCGTAGAAGTCGCGGCGCTCTGCCATTCTCACGCCAACTTCGGCGGTGCACTGCTGGATGCACGTGGTGGTTCGACGAACGCGACCGGATAGAGCGCATGCGACGTGAACATCACCAGCAGCGACTCACTAGGCCGGCAGCCACGCTGATCATCGCGCCGATCGTCGCCCTGGCTGCGGCCATGCCCGCCGCTGCAGAGCGAATCGAAAACCGGGTGGCGGTCTTTGCAGCACTCGACAAAGTGACGGCGCGCATCAAGAGCCTCCCGGTGCCTCTCAACGAGACGGTTCGCTTCGGCAATCTCAAGATTACGCCGCGAGTCTGCTACTCCCGTCCGCCAACAGAGCCGCCCAAGACCACGACGTTCGTCGAGGTCGACGAGGTGAAGCTCGACGGTCAGGAGCAGCGGATTTTCACGGGCTGGATGTTTGCCGAAAGCCCGGGCCTCAACGCCGTGGAGCATCCTGTCTTCGACGTGTGGCTGACGGGCTGCCAAGACCCTATGTCCACCACCGCGCAAGGTGGCGGCGAAGGCGGCACGGCAGATTCCGGCGCTAGTGACCGGCTCGATCCTCCACGGCGCCGGATCCGGCGTTAACAACTAGTGGGCAGTCAGTTGGCCCGCCCCACACCCGCGCTCGCCACGGCGCGGGCATCGGCGCGGATACGTTCGATCATGGCGGCAAAGCCGTTAGAGCGCTGAGGGGTGAGGTGCTCCTGCAGACCGAGCTCTGCCAAGACGCCGCGGGCATCTGTGGCAAGGATCTCTTCGGGCGTCTTGTCCTGGTAGATGGCGAAAAGAATTGCGATCAAGCCGCGCACAATGTGCGCGTCACTGTCCCCGCGGAAACGCAGTCGCGGTGAGCCTGTGCCATCCGCGGGCGGAACCACTTCCGTCGCCAGCCACACCTGACTGGCGCATCCGCGCACCTTGTTGGCATCCGTTCGCGCGGCATCGTCGAGCGGCGGCAGCGCCCGACCGAGCTCGATGACGTACCGGTAACGATCCTCCCAGTCGTCGAGCAGCTCGAAGTCGGATCGGATGTCTGCGATGCTCGGTGTCATCATTGCTCCTCGCCGGGGCGGCCAGCTTGCCGCGATCTCTCAGCGCGGCCCGGCTCGTGTCTCACATATGCAGGCGACCATGACACTTGCAACCCCGCGATGGCGCGGCTTGCCGTCGTCGCACTGAGTGCGTTCAGCCAAAATTAACGATGTGGTCCCGATAGTGATCGCCATAGTTGCAATTTCTAGGGGTTTCCAGCACCGGGGCTGATTGATGCTACCGAGGCGGGCGAAAATTTTGCTCTGCGCCTGCGTTGCAGCGTGTGCTGGCGTGTGGTGGAACGTCATGCACCTTCAGCAGGGAACCCGCTCCGATATCCTAGCCCGCACCCAACGCCTCGGTGAGGCTGGTCTCCGCCGGCCACCCCTGCCCGCCGTCACAGCCACCAGAGAGCGGGCGGGGGCTGTTGATCCTTCCCAGCGTCGAACCTCAACTACGAAATCAGCCGCCGACCCCGCTATCGATCCCGATGTTGTCCGCGCCGTTCAGCGGGAGCTGATCGACCGCGGCTACGAAGCCGGCCCTGTCGACGGCGTCGCTCATGCCGTAACCCGCGCCGCCGTGATGGCCTACGAGCACGACCACGGCCTGCCGCTCACGGGCCAACCCTCCGAGGATTTACTGAAAAAAATCTTATTCGGCGTTCCGCCTGGGGCGGCCGACAAACGGGCCCATGAACCGTTGCCGCAGGCGCAGGAAATGATCCGCTCGGTTCAGGAGTCGCTCGCCTCGCTCGGCTATTCCATCAAGGTCGATGGCCGCATGGGAGAGGAGACGGCCCGCACCATTCGCGATTTCGAATCGAAGCACGGTCTCACGCCTTCCGGGCGTGTCTCAGGAGCTCTGCTGCTGAAGCTACGTGAAGCCACGCTTCGCCGAAAACAAAGCGCTTCGGTTCGCTGACCGTGCAAACCGGCTCAGCACCGCTTGCACTCGGCCGATTGGCCGTCTACGTGTCGGCGATGCGCCTCAAAGCTGAAGTTTGGGCGAAGGCATACCTGCGCAGCTGTGCGTCGGCTGGCGTGTCGGCGGCTGTCGTGCGCCATGGTGACGATGACGCCGGCGCCATTTTCATCAAGGTCAATCGGCTCGATGGAACCGCGCGGCTGTTCGGACCCGCACCCGCCGGCTTCGAAACCGGGCAATATGAGCGCCAGTGGGTGGCGCACATCGATGGTCCAACGACCACCGAGGCGGAGGTCGATTCCTACTTGGCCCGCCAAATCGAATTCGATCGTGACATCTGGATCCTCGAGGTGGAAGATCGCGAGGGACGTCATTTCCTCGAGCCTTGGCTCGCGCCGGACGAAGATGCCAAGGAACGCCGTTAAGCAGCCTTTAACCCGATTCGCGCCCTGATTGTCGTCGCAGGTTATTACCCGAGATAAGGGCATTCAAATTCGAGCCCACTCGCATTCACGGCGACAGGGACCATGGGGACAATCATTGCTTTGAACATTAGGCCGACGCGCCGATCGCAGCAGACATCTTCGGCGCCCAGGACGCGCAAGGCCGAGATTTTGCTCTTTACAGGCGTGCGTTACGAGCGAGCAACGACAGCGGAACCACGGGAAAGTGGTCCATCCACGGCGCGAAAGCGCGACATTCTTGTGATTCCTGATTGAGACTCAGCTAGGTCACTGCAAATTCGACGGCCGACGCGCCGGACCGCAACTTGCGCGGGCCAGGACTGCCTCCACCTCTGCGCGGTAGCTTTCGCCTCTCAACGGCGCGCGGATCACTAATAGCCCGGTTGGCTCAGGAACCTGTATGTAGGTCGGCGCCGCTCCACGCGGGCGCTGAATGACAGGAGGCAGGGCCGCCTCGTTACCCGCCGGCACAAGCAGCGCACTGATCGCGGTGCTTCTCTGGTCACGGCCCGGCAGCACGTAGAAATTGTCCCCCGCTGGGGAATAGAGCGCCAATGTCCAGCCGCCGCTCGGCAGAACAAGATTTGCCAAGACTGGCCCGTTGCTGATGTCGTAGTAGCAGATCGCAAAGCTCGTATCCGGCTCCTGGTAGGGCACGAGTTGCGTATCCGGCCCGGGCTGTCCCAACACCACCATAGAATTCGTCGGCAAGTGCTCAGCGATGCGGTCAAACGCGCTGGGTCGCACGAGCTGAGGCGTGGCGAAGGTCACCAGGATGTGCACGATGCCTGCAGCAACCAAGCCGGCGCCAAGGGTGGTGCCTAATCCGCTGCTGATCCGTCCGTAGCTCATCGGCAAGCCACCCTGCGGATCTCTGGCAAACCGGTGCCCGTCACGTCGCCGCCTTCGATGATGGTCAGCACCAACGTGAGCCTGCCGGCCCCTCCCGTGGGCAACCAATTCCCCGGGCGCGCATCGCGGGCCAGCGTGACCAGAAAGCTTCCATCCGGTCTGCGCATGATCGTGCTCGAATTGAAGGCATGCCGGCCCGCCGCGTTGGGAATGAGGTGGCCTTGGTCATCATAGACGGCGATGGACCACCAGCCTTCGTACAGCCCACGGCCGGTGACGGCATAATCGCAGCTGGAATGTAGCCGCTGGCCCTCGTTGTCCGTGCGAGCCTCCCAAACCTGCGCAACTGTGCCACTGAGCGGAAGGCTCCCGTGCCGAGCAGTGCGAGCGCGCGTGTACGGGTCAGCGTGGGGGGTCCCTGCGGCTGGCCAGGAGATCCAGGGGCCAGCCTTCACGGTCGTCAACGGCGTGCCGATCTCGATCATGTACCAGCTGGACCCGATGCCCAAGAGAAGCGCGATTCCGGCGAACAGTCCAACATTGCCGATAAACGTGAAAATCGCGCCAATGGCTGTTCGCAGCCGTTCTGCCATTGACGGAGCCGGTGCTTGAGTGATGGTCGCCACGATTAAGGCCGTCCCAAGCCGGAGGATCTTGCCAAAGTGCCAGATGCGTCCGCGCGCCTATCTGCCGGCTGACGAGCCTCAGAACCCGCCGGTGGCTTGTCTTCGTCGCCTGCCGCGCCCGTGGCAACTCGTAGCGACTGCACGATGCGCTCAAGCGCCCTCCGCGTCTTCTCCGACATCAGCGACTGGCTTCGGGTTGGTTTTTGCTCCACCTCCGTCGCGGCGACCTGATTGCGCCGTGTCGCTGCGAGCCGCTGCTGCTCGGCAACTTGGACCGGATGCGGATCAAGGCCAGGTATCGTCGGGATGTTCATATCCGTGTGTGCGACGGACATGATTTGCTGCCAGATGGGCGCTGCCAACTGGCCGCCCGTCGTGCCGTTCACCATCGGCCGGTTGTCATCCCTGCCGATCCAAACACCACCGACGTACTTGCCGGTAAAGCCGACAAACCAGACGTCCTTGGGGCCGGTGCTCGTCCCGGTCTTCCCAGCGACATGGGTAAAGTCGAGCTGGGCGCGCTGACCCGTCCCTTGGGTCACCACTTTGTGCAACATCTGGTTCATCTGCTCGGCCACCTGCCGGGAGACGACCTGAGGAGCCGGAGGCTCGTCCCGCTCGCGGCTGTAAACCAGCTCTCCGTTGGCGGTATAGATTTCGAGAATGGCGTAGGGCCGGGCCAGCTTGCCGCCATTTGCGAACGTCGCTACGCCGCCGACGTGCTCAAGCGGCGTGATGCCTGTGTCGCCCAGAGCCATCGAGCAGGTCTTCTTGATCCCGCGGATGCCAAGCCGCTGGGTCATCTCGATGACCTTCTCGCGGCCGACAGCGAACGACAACTCCGCCGCCGTGGTATTGAGCGACCTAGCCAGCGCCAACCACAGAGGCAAGCGTGCGCCGCTGCCGTGACCGCCACTGTAGTTCCGCGGATGCCAGCGCCCACAGGAGCGAGAGGCGTCGCGAACTATGGTCGTGGGCTTGTACCCGTTCTCGAGCGCGGTCGCGTAGACGTACACCTTGAATGAAGAGCCAGGCTGTCGGCGAGCTTTCGTTGCACGGTTGAACTGGCTCTCGCCGTAATCCGGCCCGCCGACCAGCGCGCGCACGGCGCCGTCCGTTTCCATTATAACTATAGCGCCCGCGTCGGCCCTCACGGCGCGGCCTCGCTGCCGCAGAGCGGAGACCAGCGTTTTCTCGGCGGCGCGCTGGAGGTTTAGATCGACTGTCGTCCGTGCAATGAGGTTGAAGTGCCCCTTGCCTTCCATCAGGCGCTGGACCTCGTCGAAGGCATAATCGAGGAACCAGTCGGGAGCCTCCATCTGCCGGGTTTCGACAATCCGGGCAGGATTGAGCCGGGCATGAAGCACCTGTCCCGCCGTGTAGTAGCCAGCCTCGACGAGGTTATCGAGAACGACGTTGGCACGCGCTCGCGCTGCGGCGAGGTCGACATGCGGCGCGTACTTGGTCGGGGCCTTGAATAGGCCCGCGAGCATAGCCGCTTCGGCAAGGTTTACGTCGCGAATCGACTTGCCGAAATAGAACTGAGCCGCGGCTTCGACGCCGAAGGCACCACCGCCCATGTAGGAGCGGTCAAGATAGAGCTTGAGAATTTCGTCCTTCGTCAGCCTCGACTCGAGCAAGAGAGCAAGGAAAGCCTCCTTGATTTTGCGTTGTATGGACCGCTCGGATGACAGGAAAAGATTCTTCGCTACTTGCTGGGTGATCGACGAGCCGCCTTGCACCACCTCATTGGCGCGTAGGTTTTCGATGAGGGCACGGAGTGTGCCCACGACGTCCACACCGAAATGCTCGTAGAACCGCCGGTCCTCCGTCGCGAGCGTCGCTTTGATCATATGATCGGGGATCTCTTCAAGCGGAACAGCATCGTCGAGGTTGATGCCTCGTTTACCAATCTCGTTGCCGTTCGCATCGAGGAACTTGACGCTGTACTTGCCGGTCGTCAGCCAACGCCCTTCCTCGACCTCCTGAAAAGCGGGCAACGCGAGGCCGTACATGACGATGAGCCCGCCAGCCGCCAGCGACACAGCTTCCGAGGCCGCTTCGTTCAGCAGACGCCTCCAACCGGTGAGCCGAAACCGCGCGAAGAAGCTCGAAGCCTGCCTCTGTTACACTTCCCGTACCCCACAACACTA
>QGVC01000497.1 GCA_003242645.1 Pseudomonadota bacterium | reverse complement strand
TGTACCCGGGGACCACCCCCCCCCCCCCCCGGCGCCGGTTGCGCGGGGGGGGGCTTCCCCCCGGGAGGCTCGCCATCCGCCACTCCGAATCGGGGCCCATGCTCTATCTCGGCGGCACCGCCGCGCGCTTCGCGGACGACGTGCGCGCGCTGATCCTCAACGGGCGCGGCAGCGAGGGAAGCGAGGGCCTTGCACGGCCGCGCCCCCCCCGCTAATGCGCCCCCTCGTGG
Organism: Pseudomonadota bacterium; assembly: GCA_003242645.1. The sequence goes on along the minus strand of QGVC01000497.1, from coordinate 2,428 downwards.
GCGTGTAGCTCAGTGGTAGAGCACTGTGTTGACATCGCAGGGGTCGCAAGTTCAATCCTTGCCACGCCCACCATCCAAAGCCCCGGAGAGCCACGGCTTTCCGGGGCTTTTGCGTTGCTTGCGTGCAGGGTTCCCCTGGTTCATTTGAACCATCGGGCGGTCAACCGCGCTAAAATTCGAGCGCGGCTGCCGCGTGCCCCGGCTCGCACAGCCCCAGCGGATCGGTGAAGTTGACGGGATCATTATGCACGTAGGCATAGAGGTTCATGCCGCCGGCATAGCCAATGGGATCGGTCTGCATGAACCGGCCCAGGGTCGGCGAGTAGATGCGGGCTCTGTAATACCACATGCCGAGCTCCGGGAGCCATGCCTGGCCGGTATAGCCGAACCTGCCCGTGTTGGTCGATGCCGGGATGCCGTCCAAAGCGCCGCTAACGATGTGCAGGGGAAGAAGATTTCGCGCGACCAGTGTCGGCGCTTCTATCTTGCCTCACTAACCGCGCTTGTCAGAGGGCTACATCTTATAGAGAACCCGCCAGTTCACTAAAATTGACAATACAATGGCGCATATCAGCAATCCGCTTAGAGCAATCCATCCTAGCGTCTCAGACCTATATAAGCCAAAAACACACGACAATAATATGGCAATTGCCAAAGCAATGATCCTGCCGTGAGGGATGATTCTCAAAAGTCGAGCCGATATTGCTCCAGACTTACGTTCAACCTTGGATATTTCATCCTCCGTTGGAGGGCTGTAGCTGGCCCGCACCTCAATGTATTTTTGCAATACCAATACGAACGCAGGAGCAAGGAGCAAAGCCAAGAGAGTATCGTAGCTTATCACTGATGCAGCCTCGACCAAGCGTTACCCGGACTTTTGCGGACAGAAGGAACCGCCTGAAGCGACGGTGGACTGACCGCTTGAGAACGCTGCGTCTTGCGCCCTTTGCCTCCTATTCCACCCACTCGCGAAGGTGCCATTAGACCGGCGCCCCCAGTCCGCTGCTGCGCCCCCGACCCTTCTGGCGATCCTGCCGCCGGGCACCAACCCGGCCCCAGCGCTGATCGCATCTTCCGCAAGTCCAGCCTTATCACCGATGCTCCAGTGCAGCACGGCTGAGCCTCCGATGCTGATGTATTCCGCAGCAGTTCCAGCGACAGCCAGCGGAGCAAATCCGGTATAGGCGCCCAAAACCTGTGCCCCATCACCAAGGAGCCCTAAGCCATCAAGAGCTCCTTCTCCCAACCTAACCGCTAAGCTCTTAGTCTGGCAGGGAGGATCACTTTGCGGCTATTCAACATTGTCATACCTTCCGGTTAGCTGTCCACTGCGCTCATCGAAGCAGTATACGGGAACACCGCCAACACCACCCGCTTCAAGCTCAAGGCTGACGCAAGCTTGCCCAGCAAAAAATATGACCTTGCCATATCTGTCATTCATTGCCCTGCTCGTCGTAGTGCCAGTTTTCCGCCCCCAATAGGTCGCGGCTTTCTGGATGTATGGTTCATCTGATTGAACGGACACCGGCTTGAGTCTGAGATCGCTGATCAGCTTATGCTGCCATACATTGATGACCATGGACATCAGCGCGGCTAGGGCCAAGCCAACCGTAAATAGCCGTAGCTTCATCTCCTAGTTCCTCGAACATGTCAGGTTGCCCGCGCGATCGATCGCGGCATAGGTGATACCTCGCTGTGCAGCACTGGTCTGATCGGTCCGAGAGAGCGGTGACGGCGGTGGGTTGTTCTGATGAGTATGGACGAACAGACTTGGGGCATACGTTCCGTTGAAAAGAGAGCGAAAGAATCCCGCCTGATTCCGATCGACGGTTCTGCGCGTTATACCCCTCTGGTCCCCTGAGGAGAAAGCGGGCCCTGTTGAATAGCCCGATGAGAAAATATTCTCAGAAACAAAAAATCCGAATTCTGCGTCGTTAGCAGACGCTAAATTTAGCGCAGCGAGAGCGGCCGCTTGAACGACAGGATCGTTCGCTGCTGCATTCCCGGCACAGCTTGGATCGACGTTCACCCTTTGCGGCTGCGGGGAGGTTCCTCCACCACCTCCATTGCCCGCTGGCGCTCGCGCGAATGTAAGCGGTTCACGAAAAATATCTTGCCGACCGAACAGATCTCTCTGCCACCAGTTTATGTGTCCGGTAACGATTATATCTTGCATGCCGGCCTGGTCGAGCCCGCTCGGATCGGCGAAGTTGACGGGATCGTTCCCCACATAGGCATAGAGGTTCATCCCATCGCCGTAGCCAATGGGATCGGTCTGCATGAACCGGCCCAGGGTCGGCGAGTAGATGCGGGCTCTGTAATACCACATGCCAAGCTCCGGGAGCCAAGCCTGCCCCGTATAGCCGAACCTGCCCGTGTTGGTCGAGGCCGGGATGCCGAACTCGTCATAGCTGTTGATGCCGAGCAT
>QGVC01000496.1 GCA_003242645.1 Pseudomonadota bacterium | reverse complement strand
GGGCGCCTTCGGTCAGCGCATCGAGCGCGGCGCGGACAGCTTCGGGATCGCGCTCGGCCCGAAGCTGCTTCAGCTTGGCAATCTGGCGCTCGCGGACGGCGTTGTTGTCGATCTTGAGCACCTCGATCTGGGCCTCGTTCTCGACGCGGTATTTGTTGACGCCAACGATGGTCTGCTGGCCGCTGTCGATGCGGGCTTGCGTGCGGGCAGCGGCTTCCTCAATCCGCAGCTTGGGGATGCCGGCGGCAATCGCCTTGGCCATGCCGCCCAGGCTTTCGATCTCGCGGATATGCTCCATCGCACGGCGGGCGAGCTCGGCCGTCAGCCGCTCAACGTAATAGCTGCCACCCCAAGGGTCGACCGTACGAGTGGTGCCGCTCTCCTGCTGGAGCACCAGCTGCGTGTTGCGCGCGATGCGGGCCGAGAAGTCGGTCGGCAATGCGATGGCTTCATCGAGGGCGTTGGTGTGTAAGGACTGTGTGTGCCCTTGCGTGGCCGCCATCGCCTCGATGGTCGTGCGCGCGACGTTGTTGAACACGTCCTGCGCCGTGAGGCTCCAGCCGCTGGTCTGGCAATGGGTGCGCAGAGAGAGCGAGCGCTTGTCCTTCGGGTTGAAGTTGGTCTGGATGAGGTTCGCCCACAGCAGGCGGGCGGCGCGCATCTTGGCGATCTCCATGAAGAAGTTCATGCCGATCGCCCAGAAGAACGACAGCCGCGGCGCGAAGCTGTCGATGTCGAGCCCGGCGTTCACGCCGCAGCGCGCATACTCGAGTCCATCAGCCAGAGTGTAGGCGAGCTCGAGGTCCGCCGTCGCCCCAGCCTCCTGCATGTGATAGCCGGAGATGGAGATCGAATTGAATTTCGGCATATACCGGCTGGTGTAGGCGAAGATGTCAGAGATGATCCGCATCGATGGCTCGGGCGGATAGATGTACGTGTTGCGGACCATGAACTCCTTGAGGATGTCGTTCTGGATGGTGCCGGAGAGCTTTTCCGGCGGCACCCCTTGCTCCTCGGCCGCCACGATGAAGAGCGCGAGCACGGGCAAAACCGCGCCGTTCATGGTCATCGACACGCTGATCTCGGAGAGCGGGATGCCCTCGAACAGCGTGCGCATATCGTAGATGGAGTCGATGGCGACGCCCGCCATACCGACATCGCCCTTGACGCGCGGGTGGTCGGAGTCGTAGCCGCGATGTGTCGCGAGGTCGAAGGCGATGGACAAGCCCTTCTGCCCGGCGGCAAGGTTGCGGCGGTAGAAGGCGTTCGACTCCTCGGCCGTGGAGAAGCCCGCGTACTGACGGATGGTCCACGGCTGGGTGACGTACATCGTCGGGTAGGGGCCGCGCAGGTAGGGCGGAATGCCCGGCAGGCCGTCGATGAAGTCGAGGCCGGCAATATCCTCGGCCGTGTAGGCTGGTTTGACCGCGATACCCTCAGGTGTGTTCCAGACAGGAGCCGCCGCGTCGGAGCCCGCGGCAGGAGAGGCGCTGCCTTGCGGGGCATCGAATGCGACAGTGGTGAAATCGGGGATACGGGTCATGCTCGTCAAACCAGGTTGGTGTCGGCGTAAATGTCGGTAACCGCGAATTCGGCGTCGATTGAGGCTAAGCGAACGGTTCCACCCTCTTCAACGGCCTTCGGATGTTCGGGCCAGGCGCCAGTTGCATCCTTGGTGTAGACGGCAACGTGAATGCGTTCCGAGTCCACGACCATGACTTCCTGCAGGGTGGGGATCGTGGCGCAGGCCCAGATGCTCTCCCAGGTCTCGCGCTGGTTGCTGGGCGAGAGCACTTCGACGATCAGGATGGGGTCGGGGAAAAACTTCTCGTCTTTGGATTTGGGCACACATGTCACCGCCACATCTGGTGCTCGCACATTCTCATTCGAGCGCATGCGGGGACGAATGGGTGCCTCTGTCCCGACACGACAAGGGCTCTTCCTTGCTCGCAGGTGATCTCGAAGCAACCCCGCTATCGTGGATTGGAGCAGAGCATGCGTGCCGGAAGCCGGCGAAATAGCCCGGACCATGCCGTTAACCAACTCCAGCTTGCCGGGATGGCCGTCACCACCCCAGGAGATGAACTCCTCGGCGGTCATACGGCGCTGGGCAAGAGCTTGGGCCGGCATCATGACGAACCCTTTTTCCTCGCCAGTCTTTCTCGCAACTCTATCACATATCGCGTCAGGCGGCTGACGGCGCAATCTCAAGCAGGCGATGCAACTCCTGAAGTGTCGCAATCCGATCTTGGCCGGCGAACCAGAAGGCGTCCACGCCAGCGGCTTTGAGCGCGGCTTCCTGATCGCCAGGCCGGCCGGCAAGGAAGACGTGAGTGGCGCCCGCGGACTTGAGCGCCTGTGCCGTCGCTTCCCCTAGTTCCGCGTAGACGGCGTCCGAAGAGGCTATGCAGGCGAGCCGTGCCCCGCTGTTGGCGAAGGCGGCGCCAGCGTCACCGGAGCTTGTGAAGCCTTCGCCAATCACCGCTTCGATGCCGCCCGAGGCCAGGAAGTTCCGCACCCACGTAGAACGCGTCCCATGGTCCGCCGGGGTGCCGAGCGCGGCAACGAACACGCGAGCGCGCTGGCCTTTCGCGGCCGCGTCGGCATCCGCAGCATCGCGCAGTTGCTCGAACGGTTCGGCAAGGCGAGATTGTCGAAG
>QGVC01000495.1 GCA_003242645.1 Pseudomonadota bacterium | reverse complement strand
CGTCGCCTCCCATGTTCCACGTGGAACACAAAGGACTTTGCGAAACAGAGTCACGGCTAGTCTAGCACAGGGGCGAGCTCAGCCCCACGGACTGATGGGCCGATACGGGGGCGGGACCGGCTCGGCCATCGCCGGCATCTTGTGGCTCACAGCCAAATACCGGAAGGCATCGGACCCGTGAGACGCCCAGTTGTGCAACGGCTCCGCCTTGAATTCATTTAGGCGCGCGTTGAAGTCGCGCCGGTAGTTCCGCAGGGCCTCGAGCCCCGCCTGGCACCTGACACCATCGAACCAGCAGCGCGGCAGGAGTAACTTGACGGCGTTGATCCCGTCCTCAATCGAGAGTTTCGGGGCAATCTGGAAGTGAATCCCGAGCGCGGCGGCCGATTCCAGCCGAGACCGACCGGACGCAAGCTCCTTCACCACAATGTCATGCGGCGCGACGTGCCGGCCGTAGGCGTAGCCCTTTTCTTTCAGGATCTTAGCCGCTTCCGGTAGACTCGCCTCGCCGCCAGACTCATAGTAGTCGATCAACCGGACCTCGCCCGATCGCGTGCTCTGCTCGAACCAGATCGCGAGGTGCATGCCGAGATCCCAGTAGGTGTTGACCGGGAGCGCCGGATCGTAGGGCACCGTGGTAATCCGCCCCTCTTGTCGTGCCGCCGTCAATTCCTTCCCGTAAATCGCACCTTTGACCGCCGCTTCCGGGGACAAGTACCACTCCTGGTCGTACTCGTCCTGTGTCATCAGCCCTTGCGCGATCTGCGCCCGGTCGTCCGCCATCGCCTGTTCGAGCAGTTGGACCGTGATGCCATCCTCCGTCGCCAGCGAGCGATCGATGTCCTGCCACAGCGAGAACCACGCCGGATCGTCCTTCACCGCCTCGTAAGTCCGATACAGATGGTCCTTCCCTTTGATCGTGCCGGCGAAGATGGCGTAGCCGAGATGGTCGGCCAGGGCCTTGGAGATGACCTCCGAGAAGATGTTGGCGGGCTGCTGCGAATACTCGTCGAAAGAGATCCCGGAAAAGCCGGGGCCGCGGAGCGCGTCGGGATTGTCCGCCCCGAATAACTGCACTTTGTGACCGGACGGGAACCGGATCAGCAGTTCAGACTCATTGACCCGGATGCCAGGAATCGCGCTGGCGTAGTGCTTCAGCTTGTCCCACACGACAAGCTTGGCCTGCGTTCGCAGGGGCAGGACGTGGCCGTAATGACGGCCGCCCGGAGGCCGGATCAACTCTTTCAGCTCGGCGTCGGACAGCTCAGGCCGGATCTTCAGCAGCCGCTCCCGCTCCCAGCCGTCATCCATCGCCGCCCGGATGTGCTGATTCATTAAGGCGGTCGTCTTGCCCGCCCGGCGATGGAGCACGAGCACGGCAAAGCGAGTCAGACGGTCATGAAAGGCTTTCGCCCAGTTGCGAGGCTTGTAGGGGATCGTTACGACTGCCACTTGATGACGATTTCCCCGTCGTGCGTCACCTTGTCCTCGAGCAGCCCGAAGTGCTTGGCGGCCATCTCCACGTATTTGCCGCGATCCTCCAGCTTCACCTTGAGGATGGTGTCTGTTGAGGCGTCGCCGGCCGTCAGGTTGCGCTTGACGACCTCGATCCCGGCGATGTAACTCGCTTCTTCCTCGGTGAGCTCGTGGATGGGCTTGAGGTTGCCCCGCTCATCGAAGAGCCGGCGGATGTCCCGGCGCACCTGCCAGCCGATGACGCGCTTGGTCGTGATGGCATCCAGTTCGGCGGCTTCCAGCTGCCTGGCCTGAGCGGCCTGCACGGCGGCGCGAACCATATCATTGGATAACAGGCGAGACGACTGCTCCTGAGCACTGCGCTTGCTGTAGCCGGCACGGATGGCGGCTTGAGTGGCGTTCAGGTCCTTCAGGTATTCCGCGACGAATCGGGCCTGTTTCGGGGTCAGGGCCATGCTTTGTGCCGCAAAGTGATGATACCACGACTCATCGACTTTCGCTCTTTGTTCAACAAAGTTGGAGCCGCCTGCGATTCGTGCTTGACACCTGATTAGCACGTGATAATCTATCCTCGTCAGTCGGCAATCACGCCACCCGACACGAGGGAGAGAGCAGATGCCCACCTACTACATCAGCGGCAACACCTACCCGCACCGTGAGGCCCTCCGCCGCGCCGGCGCGCGCTGGAATCCCGAGGCCAAGCGCTGGGAGATCGAGCTGCGCGAGGCCGAGGCTGTCCGGAGCGCCGGGCCGCTCGGGCCGTTCCGCCGGGCGCGGCTGCAGATCGAGCGCGCCTGACCTGTCATCCGGCCCACATAGGAGGACAGACGATGACCATCACCGCTCGCTACGCCGCCACCTGCGCCGCCTGCCGGCGGCCGATTGCGCCCGGGCAGCAGATCGAATGGCAGCCCGGCCGCAAGGATGTGAGGCACACGGACTGCTCCGCCACCACGACGGCGCCCGCCGCCGAGACGCGCGACGCCAAGTCGCAGCCGATCGGCGCCAAGGGCACCTACCAGGGCCGCCCCGTCTACGTCGTGGCCCGCACCGGTGGCTACCGGGGCCGGGAGGTCCGCGGCCTTGTGACGAGCCGCGACGGCGCCAAGATGCTCGTCGTGCTCGCCGGCGGGCAGCGCACCGCCTGGGTGCCGGCCGCCGAGGTCACGCTCGAGCGCACCTATGAG
>QGVC01000101.1 GCA_003242645.1 Pseudomonadota bacterium | reverse complement strand
GACCCCGCGCAACCCGGCGGCGTTTGGGAGCGACTCGTCCGTCTGGGCGTGCCAGAGAATGTGCATCTACATCTCAAGCCGCGGGTCGAGATGATTGCCGACGGCGTGGCTTTGTTGCCCGCGCCGCTGACCATGCGGTCCACAGTAGCCGACCCGGCGGCATGGATGGATGCGGCCGCAACGCCTGGGGCGCAAATCAGGATCGGGCTTGCGCACGGGTCGATACAGGGCTTCGGCGGCGAGGATGGGGAAGCGGCGGTACCGATCGCGCCGGATCGCGCCCGCGCCGCAGGTCTCGACTACCTCGCGCTCGGAGACTGGCACGGCGTCACACAAATCTCCGATCGCGTCTGGTATTCGGGAACGCCGGAGCCGGATCGATTTCCGGATAATGAGCCTGGTTTTGCTCTCTTAGTCCGGGTTGGACAGAACGGGAGGGTGGAGGTCGAGCGCCATCCGACCGCGCGCTACACGTGGTGGAAGCGTAGCCTCACCGTGACTGGCTCCGACGCGCTGGCGTCGTTCGAGCGAGACATCGCTGCAAATGTACTGCAGCCGGAGCGATTGCTTCTCAAGCTCACGCTCAGAGGAACTGTCTCGCTCTCGACCTGGTCGGACGTGACGACGTGGCTGGAAACCCTCGAACAGCGGCTGTTCCATTTGTCACTCGACAACCAGGCTTTGCAGGTCGTTCCGGAGGCTGTGGAGCTGGACGAGTTCGGAACGGGCGACCTTCGCCGGGTGGCTGAGCTTCTGAGCGCGGCAGCCCGCGATGAGGCGAGTGGCAGGGCCGAGGTCGCATCCCTTGCCCTCCGCAAGCTGTACGGCCTTTGGCGAGAGGCGCGCGAGGGGGCGAGGTCATGAGAATCCGCGCGGTCCGAGTGCGGGAGCTGGGCTGCTTCGCCGAGCCGGTTGCTTTGGAAGGGCTGTCGGGCGGCCTCGACGTGCTGGCCGGACCGAACGAGTTCGGCAAGTCGACCCTGCTCAGGGCCTTGCAGGCCTTGTTCACTTTGCGCCACACGGCGCAGTCGCGGGCGGTTGATCGGTTGAAGCCCTATGGCGGAGGCGCGCCGCTAATCGAGGCGGACTTCGAGGCTGGCGGGCGGCTTTGGCGTCTGAGAAAGCAGTTCGTAAGCGAAAGACAGGCTCTGTTGACGGACCTGACGACCAATAAGGTTGTCGCGAGAGGAGAGGAAGCTCATCAGCGCGCTCTCGAGTTGATCGGCGGTGGCAGCGGGGAGCACTGCCTGGGGCTGCTGTGGCTGGAGCAAGGCAGCGTTCTGCCCTCGCGGGAAGGAAGAAGTGGAGAGAACGGTCTCGATGGCGGCAAGCGCGAGGTGCTCAGCCAGATCGTCGAGCGCGAATTGACGGCGGCGACGGCCGGCGGACATGAGCTTCGCATCGTGCGTGCCAGGCTCATTGAGGAACGCAATGCCTTGGTAACTGAGCGTCGCCGGCAGCCCAGGGGCGAGTACGCAGCGGCCATCACGAGCCGCAATTCCGCGATGCAAGAGCTGGAAGCTGCCAGGATGCAGGCGCAGGCGGCGGCGGAACGTCTGTCTCGGTTGGCCGAGTTGCGGTCGCGGTGCGCGGACTTAAACGATCCCGAGAAAATTGCGGCTCGGCGTGAGCGCGTAGAGAAAGGCGAGGCCGAACTCGAAGCAGCAAAGGCTTCACGCCAGCAGTTGAAGCTCGCCGAGACGAAAGTGCAGGCGTGCGAGAGCCGGTTGGGCGAGGTGGAGCAAAATCACCGGCTGCTCACGCAAGGGCTCGAGGAAGTCAGTAAACTCGAAGCTGATGCCGTGGAGGCGCAGGAGAAAAAGCGCGAGCTTGCAGCCTCGCTCGATCAAGCGAGTAAGGCCCTCGAAGAGGCTCGGGCCCAACGTGAAGAACTTCGCGGCGCGCTCGATCACTGGCAGCAGCGGCTCCGCGTACGCGAGCAACTCGACCGGCAACGCGAAGCAGCAGCCCGTCTGGCAGAAGCCGAGGAACGCCTGAGCGAGGTCAGAGGCGCAGCGCAGCGGGCCGAGGAAATCCGGGCGCAGTTGGCCGAAATCCGAGTCACCGATGAGCGCGTCGAGGCGGCTGCCCGGGAAGCGCGCACCATAGAGGCGCTCGAAGCGCGGATCACTGCGCAACTGCCGAAGGTGCGGGTCACCTATCAGCCTGGCGCGGCCGGTAAGATCCGCATCGGTGGCAAAGCCGTTGACGATGGCACCGTCCTCACCCCGTCCCGGCCGCTTACCCTCGAAATCGAAGGCATCGGCGCCATCACCATCGATCCGGCTGTTTCGGAGAGCGTCGAGGCTGACAAGGCTAATTTGCAGACCCGCCGTTCTGCGCTCGCTGATTTGCTGGCCGCCATGGATGTCCCGGATCTGGCGGAAGCGCGTAAGCGTCTCGACGAGCGGCACCGCTTGGAGCGAGAGCTCGCTCAGGCAGCGGATCGGCTCGCAATGCGAGCACCCGACGGGCTCAAGGCACTTTCTGCGGAAGTGGAGCGGTTGCGGGAGCTGGCAGGCAGCGAGACTGTTGGAAGCGATACCGTTGTACCAGAGCGTTCGGAGATCGAAGGAGAGATCGAACGCCTGAGTTTCGCGCTCCGCGATGTAGAACAGAGGATCGAGACCCTAGTCCAGGAGCAGGCCGGGCTGCGGGAGCAGCTGGCACAACTCAACGCGGCAGCGCAGGCGCGCCAACAGCGGCTTGAGCACCTTGCCAGAGTCCTACCGCCGGCCGAGGAACGGTCGCGTCGGCGAGCTGAATTGGAAGCCGAGGTCGCTGCAGCACAGCAGAACCTGAACGAGGCGGTCCGCGAGCTGACGGCATGGCGGGAGAAGGCGCCGGACGATGCGGCCATGCGGGCTCTGGAAGCAGAGCTGACAGAGGCCAGACGGCAGCAGCAGAGTGCGGCCGAAGAGATTGCTCGCGTCGAAAAAGAGCTTGCCGTTCTCGAGGCGCAGATCGAACGGGATCGTCAGGACGGCCTCTCAATGAAGGTGGCCGACCTCGAGGGGAGGGTGGCTGCGCTGAATGCTCGTGTGCACCACTTTGAGCGAGAGCTGGCTGCCATAGACCTGCTTCTCGAGATTATCTCAGACGTCGAGCAACAGTCGCGTGAGCTTTACTTCAAGCCGATCCTGCAGCGGCTCGAGCCTTACCTGAATTACGTCTTCCCGGGCGCGAAGGTTGGCCTTGGACCCAACTTCTCAGTCGAAGCCGTTATCCGCGGCGATGTTGCCGAGCAGCTCGGATCGCTCAGCGACGGTACGCAGGAGCAGATCGCCGTGCTGGCGCGGCTGGCATTCGCAAGGCTCCTGGCAGATGCGGGGCAGCCGACCCCGCTGATCCTCGACGACGCCCTAGTCTACTCCGACGACAGCCGGATCGAGGCGCTTTTCGAAGTGCTCCGGCGCGCCGCCGAAGTCCATCAGGTGATCATCTTCACGTGTCGATCGCGAACATTCGAGCAGCTGGGCGGCACACGGCTCTCCCTGAGGCCGTGGCGCCCCGATGCGGCACTCGCAGCATAAAGTAGAGGTAAGCTCCCGGCTTAAGAAGAGCCGTCGGCTGATGGGAGCACCGGGCGCTGAACCCCGGCCAGCGGATCATCGACACGCCGGGACCGACCCTCGAAATAGGCGCCTTCCTCGATGCCAAGCGACTTGTGGTAGATGTCCCCCTCGACCTTGCTCTCGGCTTGCAGCATCACCTTCCGGCACCGGATGGAGCCGGTGACCGTGCCGCGCACCACCACCTCTTCGGAGACAATGCCGCCGACGATGCGGGCGCCATCACCGATGACGACGTGCGTTCCGTAAATGTCGCCCTGAATTTCGCCGTCCACTTGGACTTGGCCATTCGAGACGAGATCGCCGACGATGACGAGGTCAGGGCCAACGATGGAGAGGCTTGCACGCTCATTGCTTCGACCGAGCGCCGATGAGGAAGAAGGGGTTGGAAAACCGGCCTCATCCCGCTCAGGCCTCTTGTTCGAAAAACTGGGTAACATAATACGCACCTCCACTCGCTCGCGTCATGCCCCTCGACGGGCGAGCGGGCCAGCACATCCTCGCATGTGATAGCCACTCCCCCCGAGCTGCGGACTTTGTTCAATGCAGCACGCGCGAAACCTAGCACGTGACAATGCGATGGTCACGGCCATGGTTGGCCGTGGCGGCAGGCGAAGCGGATCAGGAGCTCAGCTCGCGGACTGCCTGGAGCACCGCCTGGGCATGGCCCGGCACCTTGACCTTGCGCCAGACTTTGGCGATGCGCCCGTTCGCATCAATGAGAAAGGTTGAACGCTCCACGCCCATGTACTTTCGCCCGTACATGGATTTTTCCACCCAGACCCCGTAGGCCTGCGCAGCCGTCTTGTCCGGGTCCGATGCCAGGCGCAACCCCAATCCATGCTTCTTGCGAAACTTGGCGTGGCTCTCGACGCTGTCAGGCGAGATTCCGACGACCACTGCTCCCGCCTCCTCGAATGCTCCGCGCAGGGCGTCAAAGTCTTTTGCCTCGGCCGTGCACCCCGACGTGTCGTCCTTTGGGTAGAAGTAGACGACGACAGGCTTGCCACGCAGCTCGGATAGTCGGACTATGCCATCCTCCGTCGGCAGCTCGAAATCGGGCGCCAAGTCATTCTCTTGAACCATGGGGGGTGCCTTTCTTTCGTCGCTTTAGGCTCGCACATCGTTCGTAGGCCAACGTACTAACATTGCAGTACCGCAACCAGTGATTCTCGGTCAGAGTTGCCTTGCTGGTCAGCCGCCGCACGATTCGCTGCACGCCGGCTACGGTCGCGTATGTCCTCTAGGCCGCAGGCAAGGCGGGCCTGAAAGTCATTGCTAATGACACGACGTCTACTGACGAGAGGAGAGCGCGTGAGCAGGAGGCCGGGCGCAGAAGCAGGCCCCGTGCGGCTGATGTCTCAGTTCCGCAGCTTCGGTCCGCATGGCCAACGCATCGTTGGCGTCGCGCGCGCTTTGGCGAAGCCATGCTGGGTGTGCGCAAAGTATCTTTTGCCGCTCCTGCTGTTGCTTTTCATCGCCGGCGGCATCTTCTACGTGCGCATTCTCTTTGGCCCGATCTCCCTCAAGATGCTGGCGTCGCCGATCGCACGCAGCATTGCGGCAGAGCTCCCCGGGTTGGGCGTCAGTGTGGAGGATGCTCTCGTCCGGCTGAACGAGGAGGGCGAACTCGAATTCCGGCTGCGAAACGTGCGTCTGCTCGATGCAGACGGAAGCCCGATCGCCGTTACGCCGCTGGCGGCGCTTTCACCCAGCTTCAGGGCGCTTCGGTCCGGCCGTGTCGCGCCCGATGAGGTGGTTCTCATCGAACCTCGGCTGCTGCTGACTTATACGGCCGAGCACGGACTTTCGTTCAGCTTCACGCGGCCGGGCGGGTCCAGTGATCCGGCCCAGTCGCAAGTCGCCGCTGAAGCGAAGGCGGAGTCTTCCGCGACCTCGGACCGGGACGGCGACCCCGGCGCCGGACTTCCCACTGCGTTGCGGCAGCTCGATCTCGCCCGGGTGATCGCGGAGGCATCAGCCCGAGCCAGGCAGGGCGACGACGCAACATCGTTCTTGCGCAAGATCGGCCTGCGCAACGCGACGTTGATCTTCGAGCAGGGGGGTGAGCAGAGGGTCTGGAGGGTTCCTCAGGCTGATTTCGCCTTCTCGCACAAGAAGACCCGAAGTTTGATGGCAGGTCTCGTCACCGTCGACTCCGGCAGAGGCCCTTGGACATTCGAATTCTCCTCCGAAGCCTCTGAAGCGACCCGGCAGGTGATGTTGAGAGCGGCCGTTCGCGACGTTGTTCCAAGCACGGTCGCCGATGCGCTGCCGCCGCTGGCACCCCTGCGAGCGTTGAGCCTCCCTGCAAGTGGGGACGTGACGCTACAACTCACGTCTCAGGGTGAGCTGATCGGGGGTAGTTTCTCCCTCGACCTGGCCCGGGGGGAAATCGTGTTGCCTTGGTTCGGGGATCTGCCGCTCATGATGGAGGGCGGCAATCTCGATCTGAAGTACGATCCCAATGAACGGGCGCTGCTGATCGAACCTTCGACGATCGCTTGGGGACGCAGTCGGGTAACGATCGCAGGCAAGGTGTCGAGCTCCATCGAGCCGGACGGTGGCGAGGTTTGGACATACGCGCTGGCAAGCGTTGAAGGCCGCCTGGCGCCCGAGGATGGCAAGAGCCTGCCGATCGAGATCGAGAGCTGGCGCGCAGAAGGAACCTATCGGCCGGCAAGCGGTGCGTTCACAACGGAGCAGACGCTCAAAGCCGGGGGCGGCGAGCTGCACCTTTCGGGCGAGGCTGACCCACGGGTCTCTGGTGTCCGCGTCGAGGGCCGAGCCGGCACGGTCCCGATCGCGACGATCATGAGCCTCTGGCCCCGTGCGCTAGGAAGCAACGCGCGGACGCTTCTCCGCGAGAGCATCTCAGGAGGACAGATCCTCGCTGGAAGCTTGCGGTTCGTGAAGGGGCCGGACAAGGCTGGGCGAAACGGAGCGGAGCGTCTTTCGATCGCCTTTCAGACCACGGATATTGTTGTCAACCATCGCGGTCTCCCCAAGCTCGAGGTCCCAAGCGCGCTCATTCGCCTCGAGGGCCCGACGCTTGAGGTCACGGTGCCCAAAGCCGCGGTCACGCTCGCAAGCGGACGCAAAATCGACCTCAGTGCCGGCCGATTTACTGCGGTCGACATTCTGTCCGAATATCCAATCGCGCAGATTGCGTTCCGCAGCGAAAGCTCCGCACCTGCCGTCATCGAGCTCATCGAGCATGAGGCCTTCGGCATCGGGCGCCTTGCTGCGATCGAGAACGCGGGCATCGATGGCAAGTTCGAGGCTGATCTGACGATTACGGTCCCCCTTCACCGCAGCATCACGCTTGCGAGTTTGAAGGTGGAAGGCCAGGGCAAACTGACCGAGGGCAGCGCCCGTAAGCTGATCGGCAAGCATGACGCTCAGGCGGCTACCATCGCCTTCGATATCAACGAAAAGGCCATCACCGCCAGCGGCGATCTTCTCATCGCCGGCGTGCCCGTGAAGCTCGCCTGGCAGCACATTTTCGGCGCGCTACCGGAAAGACAGCCGCCGCTCCGCCTTTCGGCCACCTTGGATCGGGTCGATCGCGATCAGCTCGGTCTAGATCCCCGCCATATGCTGGACGGGGAAGTGCCCGTGGAGGTCACGATCACTCAAAGCGCGGAGGAGGAGCACCTCATCCATGTCTGGGCGGACCTCACACGCGCCGATGTGGTGTTGGACAGCGTCATTTGGCGAAAGCGACCGGGACGAGCTGCCATTATGGAGTTCGATCTTCGACCGGGGACCCGCTATCCGCTGGAGCTGCGCGACTTCAAGATCGTTGGCGACGACATTGCGATCAGCGGATGGGTGGGGCTGGACGAGGAGGAGCGTCTCAATGAGTTTCACTTCCCCGAGTTCTCCGCCAGCATCATCACCCGCCTCGATGTGAAAGGCGTGCTGGGTGAGAACAATATCTGGCGGATCAAAGCGGAAGGGCCGACCTATGATGGCCGTGAAGTCTTCCGTTCGCTGTTCTCAGTGGGCGATCTCGACGAGCCCGATCGGGGCCGCAAGAAGCCGGCCGGCGTAGATCTCGAAGCCAACATCTCGACCGTCATCGGCTTCTCCGACGTAGCCCTGCGCAACTTCAAGCTGCGGCTCTCCGAGCGTGAAGGCAAGCTGACGGCACTCACAGGGAACGGTGTGCTCGACGGCGGCAAGCCCCTCACCCTCGAGCTGCAGCATGGGCCGGACAGGTCGCGGAGACTTGTCGCGCTTACGGACGACGCGGGCCAGGCGTTCCGGCTGGTTGATTTTTACCCGAGCCTGGTCGGCGGGCGCATGCGCCTCGACGTCAATCTCGATGGGCAAGGTGCCGCCGAGAAGACGGGTCTCTTGAGAGTCGAGCGGTTTCGGATCCTCGGCGACCCCATCGTAACCGAGGTGTTGCAGGTTCAGAATGATGGCCGATCTACCGGTAGCCAACGCGAGCGCCGCGTGATCCGGCAGGCGTTCGACTTCGATTGGATGCGCATGCCATTCTCAATCGGGCACGGGCAGTTCGTGATCGGTGAATCGGAAATCCGTGGTCCGCTGGTTGGCGCAACGTTGCGGGGCAAGGCCGATTTCCGCTCGCGGCAAGTCAACATCGGCGGGACCTACGTTCCTCTGCAGGGCTTGAACGCGGCGCTCGGCGCTATTCCAGGGCTCGGGCAGATCATCGCCGGGCCTCGGGGCGAGGGCATCCTTGGGATCACCTTTGCGATCAGGGGGCCGATGGCGAACCCCGAGGTGCTGGTCAATCCACTCTCCCTCGTCGCCCCGGGGATTTTCCGCGAGATGTTCCAGATGACACCGAGCCAGTCGGTGACACCGCCCCGAGCCGCGCCGCAGCCATCAACCGGACCGCGCTCATCCCGGACTCCGGCGGGCTCGAAGGCCCAGCGCGCGGAGAATGTCTCACCTGAAGTGCTATCGGGCTGGTCCTCGGAGACGCGTTCGAATCCGCCAACCAAAACGAAGTGATCTGCGGGCGCCGTCCTGGGACATTCAGACCGCGCGCAACAGCACGTGCTTCTTCTTGCCCAAGGAGAGCTTGATGACGTTGTCAGCCGTCAGGTCCGCTGGTGTGAGGCGCGCCCTTTCATCCGTCACGACCGTGTCGTTGACCCGCAGGCCGCCGCCCTGGATCTGGCGCCGGGCCTCACTGTTGCTCTTGACCAGGCCGGCGCGAACGAACGCCGCCAGCACGCCAAGGCCGTCGGCGATCTCGGCTCGCGGAATCTCGACCGTCGGCAAGCCGGCGGCGAGGGCTCCTTCCTCAAACGTCGCCCGCGCTGTCTCAGCGGCCGCTTCCGCTTTCTCCCGGCCATGGACGAGCGCTGTTGCTTCCGTTGCCAGTACCTTCTTCGCCTCGTTGATCTCCGCGCCCTGAAGGGCTGCGAGCCTGTTGATCTCGTCCATCGGCAACGTGGTGAACAGTTTCAGGAATCGGGCGACGTCCCCATCCTCCGTATTGCGCCAGAATTGCCAGTACTCGTATGGGCTGAGCTGATCCTCGTTGAGCCAAACCGCACCCGCGGCAGTCTTGCCCATCTTCGCGCCGGAGGCGGTCGTAAGGAGTGGGGTTGTTAAGGCGTAGAGCTGATGCGTGCCCATGCGCCGGCCAAGATCTATACCGGTGACGATGTTACCCCACTGGTCCGAGCCGCCCATCTGCAGGTTACAGCCGTAGCGCCGCGCCAACTCGACGAAGTCGTAGGCCTGCAGGATCATGTAATTGAACTCGATGAACGACAGCTCCTGCTCGCGCTCGAGCCGCAGCCGCACCGAATCCATGGTCAGCATGCGGTTGACCGAGAAGTGGCGGCCGACATCTCGCAGGAAGTCGATGTAATTGAGCGGGACGAGCCACTCGGCGTTGTCGACCATGATCGCATCGTCACGCCCCGGGCCGAACCTCAGAAAGCGGCTGAAGACCTTCTTGATGCTCTCCTTGTTGGCATCGATCTCTTCGAGAGAAAGCAGCCGGCGTGTTTCGTCGCGACCCGAGGGATCGCCCACGCGCGTCGTACCCCCACCCATGAGAGCGATCGGCTTGCCGGCTCCCGTCTGCTGAAGCCAGTACAGCATCATGATCGACAGCAGATGCCCGACGTGGAGCGACGGAGCGGTGCAGTCGTAGCCCACGTAGGCAACCAGCTCGCGCTTGGCCGCGAGGGCGTCGACGCCCTCAAGATCGGAGCACTGGTGGATGAAGCCACGCTCGGCGAGCGTTCTAATGAAATCGGATCTCGGTGTCGGCATGTGCGGGTGCGCCAGGTATCGGCGTCTCGAATTTCGTTCTACGATGACGCGCGAACATGCACGGGAAGGTGCAGATGGGCAAGCTCCTACGGGCATTGGGTCTCATGAGCGGCACGTCGATGGACGGCATCGACGTGGCGCTCATCGAGACGGACGGCGAACATGAGGTCGTACGGGGACCCCATGCCACGTACGGGTACCCGCCTGAGTTCAGGGAGCGCTTGCGCGAAGCCACAAATGATGCCCACGCGCTGACGGATCGACGGGCTCGGCCAGGCCGCTTGGGTGAGGTCGAGCGTGAATTGACGGAGCGCCACGCAGAGGCTGTTGCAGCCTTTCTAACCGACACGGCCATCAGCTCCACCGAGATCGATGTGATCGGGTTTCACGGCCAAACGGTGCTCCATCGGCCGGCATCGCGCGCGACATCGTTTGGTAATGGCGCGGACTCGCAATCGCCCCCTATCACTGTACAGCTTGGAGACGGGGAGCTCCTGGCGAAGCTCACGGGCATCGACGTTGTCTATGATTTGCGCGCCGCGGATGTCGAGGCCGGAGGGCAGGGCGCCCCATTGGTGCCCGTCTACCACAGCGCCTTGGCGCCAAGCCTCCCCAACGGCCACCGGGGGTTTTTGACCTCGGGGGCGCGCCCAACGTCCCGGGGACTGGAGGGGAAGGCCCGGTGATTGCCTTTCATACCTGTCCGGGGA
>QGVC01000494.1 GCA_003242645.1 Pseudomonadota bacterium | reverse complement strand
TCGAACGTCGCATCCTTGCCGGCCAGCGATTTCTCCGGGTAGTCGTCCGGGAACTTGGCTGAAATCGTACGCTCCTCGCCGGCCTTGACGCCTTTGAGACCGTCCTCGAATCCCGGGATGAACCCGCCCTGCCCGAGGACGATGTTCACACCTTCGCCGGCACCGCCCTCGAACGGCTCGCCGTCTATCTTGCCGACGAAGTCAATTGTCACCCGGTCACCGTCCTCGGCGGCCCGCCCCTCCGCGACCTCGAAGGTGGTGCTGCGCTCCACGAGCTGATTGATGGCGTCCTCAATGGCCTTGTCATCGACGTCGGCGACGGGACGCTCGAGCCTCAGCTCCGAGAAATCGATCAGTTTGATCTCAGGCAGCACCTCGAACGACATGTCGAACGAGAGATCTGCCTGACCTGACAAGATTTTCTCGATCTCCTGCTGATCCTCTGGAAGCTGGATGTGCGGTTGGATGGCAGGCCGTTCCTTGCGCTCCGCTATGGCGGCACGGCTCTTTTCCTCGATGGTCTGCTGAAGCACCTCGCCCATCAGCGAGCGGCCGAAGAGCTTCTTCAGGTGCTGCACCGGCACCTTGCCCTTACGGAAACCCTTGAGTTGAACCCGGTCCTTGATCTCGTGGAGCCTGGCATCGAACCGGGCGCCGATCTCGCCCGCGTCGACCACCACCTTGAGCTGGCGCTTCAAGCCGTCTGAAAGCGTCTCCGTAACCTGCATCTACCGAAACCTGCCTGGAACAATTCGCTGCAACCCCACAGGCGCGCCGGTCTGACCATGTGGTACCCGCCGCACCAGCCCGACCCACATCGTACGGGGCGGAGAGACTTCGACATCCGTAGCCACCAGGACCAATCTGCTCCAATCCCAGTGGTGCGGGCGGAGGGACTCGAACCCCCAAGTCTTGTGAAGACAACGGGACCTAAACCCGCCGCGTCTACCAGTTCCGCCACGCCCGCGTCACGCCGGGGCGCTTGTTGCCACGGTCTGTCTCACAAATCACCCTGATGCGCAAGCACTCGCCTTTCGTGCCGGGGGCACATCCGCGAGGCCAGTATCGCCGTCTTAAGAAGGTGGCCGACCCAGCTCGGTGGATACACAGGGCGCGTACACCTGACCGTCGATCAGCAGTGTACGGATCTTTCCTGGACATCGCAGCCGGGGCGGTGCTTGACCGGCATCAACCTGCCTCAGCTTCAGTTGAGCGATATATGGCCTGCCAATGGATGGCTGACCTGCCGTACGGCTGACGAACACATATGTTGCAGCTCGCACCTTTGCAAATTTTTTCGCGGACACACATCTGGCCAACTCGCGTGTGAAAAGTGGAAAGTTGGTGATTCGGGGTGGGAACCCGGCGTCCGCGGGGGGCGCTTGAGGCTGTCTAGGTCATCAAGATGAGGGACACCTTTCATGATCCGAGCTCTCATGACCCGTGGCACCACCCGCTTTGCTGTTGCTGCCTCCCTTCTCATCACAGCAGTCGCAGCCTTGGCTGCCACCAGCCAGCCAGTCGATCCGCGCGACCGCGTAGGCAGAATTGAACGAGCGGAAGGCGTGATCCGCATCGAGCGCAACGGATTGCGCTTTGATAATCCCGAGCCCGGCCACGCCATTTCCCGACGCGACCATGTGACCACCGGGCCGGCGTCTCGCGTCCTGCTCTCATTCGACGATGGCAGCCGAGTTGCCATCGGAGAGAATGCGATCCTGGTGATTGCCGATTACCTGCGTGAGGAAGGGCGGCGCAGCGGGGCGCTGATCCTGGACCTGATACGCGGCGCCATCCGCCTTGTCTCCCCGCAGCCCAAGGAAGCCCCGAACAAGCGGATCGAGTTGCGGACAGAAGCGGCCACCATTCGCTCGCGAGGTGTCGATCTGTGGAGCGGACCTGTCGGCGGCAAGCGCGCGGTGCTTGTCATGAAGGGCAAGGTCGATGTGCGCAACGATGCCGGCTTGGTGATGCTGGACGGCAAGCGGATTGCCACGTTCGTCGCCGACCGGCTCAACCCGCCCGAGAAGCCGGTCCGTTGGCCCGCGCAGCGCGCGCACGAAAGCCTGCTGACCGTCGCGTTCAAGTGAGGAAATTCCTCGAACAGCATTGATCTGGCATTTTTCGTGCGGAAAGACGATCCGGAATAGGAAATTCCGGTTCTGATTTTCCCTTGTCTCAGCACGGTACGGTTGAAAATGAGCTCGGGGATTTTTTGCGAAACACTAAAGAATCGTTAACGCTGGACGGGTTTGACGTGCTTGCCGCCGCGCCAGGTGGCAATTAGGCTGCCATTTCGCTTAAAGATGCCTTGCTCCCGCAAACCCGGAGGTTGCCTGTGATCGTCGCTTCGAGCGTTGCAGATGCCGTTGGCCGGACTCCCCTCATCAAGTTGAGGCGCGCGTCGGAGGAGACAGGCTGCACCATTCTCGGCAAGGCGGAATTCATGAATCCTGGCCAGTCGGTGAAGGACCGCGCCGCCCTCTACATCATCAAGGATGCCTTGGAGCGCGGGCTGCTGCGGCCGGGTGGTGTCATTGTCGAAGGCACGGCTGGCAATACCGGCATTGGCTTGACGATCATCGGCGCTGCCATGGGCTTCCGTACGGTGATCGTAATCCCGGAAACGCAATCCCAAGAGAAGAAGGACGCGCTCCGTCTGCT
>QGVC01000493.1 GCA_003242645.1 Pseudomonadota bacterium | reverse complement strand
ATCTTCTTCTTCGAGGACCAACGGCCTCGTTCGTCAGCGCTCGTCTCGTTCTTCCTTCGCATGGGACACCCTTTCGGCCAACAATTTGGCCCAAATGCGTGTCCAGCAAAAGCCTATACCGGGGGACGTGGAACCGTTGGCCGCGTGGCCAATCGAGGTTGCATGGCCGGTCTGGGTGTCTCTCCAAGTGCTCGTGAGCGCCATGCTTGTGCGGTGGGTGTTCCTGCGTCGCTTTGGCTCTGGCTCGCCGCCAGCGCCGTGATGAGCGCCACCGTCCTCTTAGGCCAGTGGGGTGCCCTGCTGGCATGGCCGGTCACGGCGTTCTGGTGGCTGGGGCGCTCCGGCCGATGGTTCGCTGCCGGGCTCTGGCTCGGTTTCGCCATCAGCCTGAAGCTCTTCCTTGCGCCGCTCTCCGGCTGGTGTCTGCTGCGCCGTGATGCGCGCGTCGCCGTTCTTGGCAGCCTACTCGGAGCCACGGCGGCAGTCGCTCTTGGCGCGGCAGTCTATGGCCCTTTCGCCTATCTAGAGTGGATCAACCAGCTCCGTAGCGTGTCTTGGTACTGGGGCGTAACAAATGCATCTGTCTGGGGCTGGATTGCGCGCACTTGGTCGCCCTCGCCCTATTTCACCGCGGTCGCACACCTGCCGATCTCGTGGGTGTATGGCCTCTCGATCGCGCTATCGACTATCGTTGGCGTCATCTCACTTCTTCGCGCCCAGCACGTTGACGTCGATCAGGCAGTCGCCCTGCTCGTGATCGCGTCCCTCTGGTGCTCGCCGCTAGGCTGGATCTACTACGGCTGGCTGGCGCTGCCACCTGTGTTGTGGCTCTGGTTGGACGGGCGCCTGCCGCCCCTGCTCGTTCTCGCCGGTGCGGTCCTGCTGCTCTGGTCGCCGCTCCCCATCTTCGGCTGGCTCTCGGTGCGTGGAGTGCAGACCGGATGGTGGTCGTTCACCCTCGGCTCTGCCTACTTCTGGGGTCTCACTGCCTTTCTGCTCGCGGCTTACTACGCAAGACCAACGAACGGAGTTAGTCGTGGAAATGCACCGGTGAGCTCAGCCGAGGAAGTCTCGAATCCGCTGGGAGGAGCTCGAAAGAGCCTAATCCACCTGGGTGCGCTCCAATGATGCCGTCGCACGCCACAGCAGCCGGGTGAGCACTATCGCAACATAGCCATCGATCGCGTGATGCCAGCCGACCACCACCGATCCGACCTAGATCGACACAGCGAACGCCGCGCCGGCCGCCCGTATGATCGGTGATCGACTCTGCCACGCCAGGAGGACTACAAGCGTTGCGAAGGCAACGTGGAGGGATGGCATCGCGGAGATACCAGAAAAGGGCACCGGCTCAGTTTGCTGCGTCACCGTCCAGAGATTGGTGCTGGTTGCGGCGAGCGAATGTCTGTAAGGATGGCCTCACAACTTGAGTACCGATCGGGATCGCCGGTCAGGTGCGTGTAGTAGCACGGGCCACCGCTGGCGAATGTTGGCGCCATGACGGAACCTAATAGGATCCACAGGCCGAGCGTCGTTAGTAGAATGCGGCGCCGGAGGGGCTGTCGGGCGCACCAGAGTGCCAGCGAGAGCGTGCATGCCAACACCAGGAACCAGGCCATGTACACCAGATCAATCGCGCGAACAAATCCTGGGGTCATCAGCGGAACCAGCCACTCCCAGGCTGGTCGCCCTCCGTGCAACCAATACGTCGGGACGGTGGAGCCGGTGGTCCCACACAAGCGGTGCCCACGAGAAGAGTCCGCGCGCTTCCAGACGGTGAAGGCGTTGAAAACATACGCCGAGTACGAACACACTTACCAGAGCATCGACAACGTGACTGCGCAACCATGCGAGAAGCCGCAGGTTCGCAAACTGGTAGATCGCGACAATCAGGCTGATGGGCGCATGCCGCCAGAGCAGAATCGCGTAGCCGAGCCCACAGTAGAAGCGCTCAGAACCTTCACAACTGCCAGCAGAGCCGCAACCACAACAGCGTGGGCGAGCGCCAAGCCGAAAATCCGCCACTCAGCCGACGTGCGCCAAGCCAGTCGAGGAACACGAACAGCACGCCGACCAGGCAGATCCAGCAGATGGCCGGTTTCCATGTCTGGGGAAAAAAAGTCTATGCTCCGCCAGCTCAACAGGTAGCGACTGACTCGCATGACGTGCCGTCAGGACCCAACCCGCACGGCCTTCGCCGCGGGATTCAGACGGCTTCTCGACGAGTTCTCGCGCCTTCTCGTGCGCGCGCTCTAGCCGCCGTGCTGTCCGCTGCAAAATGCTGTACCAGAGGACCGTGCACCGTTCGCGACGGTCCTACTTGCCCAACCGTTACGTCGCCATTCCTCTGGGCTTGCAGGGGGACCTCTTCGTCGACGCCCGCGGTGCTCAGCAGGCCGATCATCAATTCGTACGCTGCCAATCCAAGGACCAGCCACTCCACCGGCGCGCCCTTGGTCCAGTGATCCCACACACCGGCTACGGTAAGGAGCGCGCTCGTCAGCGCCCACGGCAGCAACGGGTATGTCGGCCGCCAGACACGAGCGAGCACGCCGCCGATGGTGAAGTACTCATCCCGCATGGCAGCGCGCAACGCAATTGTAATGCCGCTTGCGAGAATGAGTTGCGCAGGACCGACTTGCGGAGCCAAAAACGCGGTCTTCACC
>QGVC01000492.1 GCA_003242645.1 Pseudomonadota bacterium | reverse complement strand
CGCTGAGGTTGCAGGGCACGCGCGTGGCGTACCTCAATGCGAAGGATTACGGCGCGTTTCTCGACAAGCTCGACGCGGACAATAAAGCCATCATGACGGAGCTCGGGCTCGCAAAGCAATGAGGGTTGGCCGCGACGGCGTCATCGGACTCATTCTGGTGGCGCTCAGCCTTGGCCTGCTGGTCCAGTCGTTGAGCCTCCCGCAGCTTCCGCTGACACCGATAGGTCCGGGCTTTTACCCACGCATTGTCCTCGGCTTGCTCGCGTTGGCGGGAGCAGCGCTGTTCGTGCAAAACGTCACAGCTAATCGCGCCGAAGTACCCGCCGGCGGCGAGGCGCAATCGTCACCGGGCTTTTGGCGCGTGCCGCTGCTGTTCGGCATCGTCGGAGCGTATGTGTTCTTGTTGCCGGTGCTCGGCTACCGGCTGGCCACGGTCCTCTTCGTTCTGGCTTTGATGCCCGCCATCGAGTGGCCGACATCAGTGCGGGCCTGGGCAACAGTCATTTCAATCTCCATCGCTACATCGCTCGTCAGTCATCTGGTCTTCGAGCGATATCTCCTCGTGCTGCTGCCGCGGGGCAGTCTGACGGGCTGGTAGGATGCTCGAGCTACTCGGCAATGCACTGCTGAACATCATGCAGTGGAAGTATCTGCTTCCGCTGTTTCTGGGCACCTTGATGGGGGTAATCGGCGGCGCAATACCGGGCGTTACCATCACCCTCACAGTTATCATCCTCCTGCCGTTCACGTTCGGTCTCGACCCGCTGCAGGGCCTTGCCGCAATGACGGGCGTCTATGTTGGCGGATCGGCCGGAGGGCTCATTACCGCGTCGCTCCTGGGCATTCCCGGCACGCCGTCAGCCATCGCGACGACATTCGATGGCTTTCCGATGGCTCGTGCCGGTGAACCAGGCCGGGCCGTCTGGCTGGGCATTTGGGCGTCCTGCTTCGGCGGATTGATCGGCGGGCTGTTTCTCGTGTTGGTGACCGGCCCGCTTGCCGCCATCGCCCTGCAGTTCGGCCCGTGGGAATACTTTTCTCTGTTCATCCTGGCTTTGGCGATGGTCGCCGGCCTTGCAGAAGGCTCGATGACCAAGGGCCTGATTTCCGCGGGGATCGGCCTCCTCATCGCGATGTTTGGGAATGATCCGGTCGGCGGAATCCCACGCTTCACCTTCGGATCAGATTTCCTGAGCGGCGGATTTCCCTTCCTGCCGGTGCTGATCGGCATTTTCGCCTTCTCTCAGATCATGACCGACGTGGAGAATCTCGGTCGGCCAAAGGCGGCGCGAACTTCGGCTCAGGTCAGGGGATCACTCCGCGTCTCCCATTTGAAGGTCATTGGAGAAATCATAAGCAGGCCATTTCTACTTTTGTGGACGACCATCGTCGGCATTGCCATCGGCGTGCTGCCGGCGATAGGCGGCAGCGCAGCGAATATGCTGGCTTACGATCAGGCGAAGAAATTTTCGCGCCACCCGGAACGGTTCGGAAAAGGAACGCCGGAAGGAATTATCGCGTCCGAGTCAGCCAATAATGCCAATGTCGGCGGCTCGTTGGTGACGATCATGGCATTCGGGATACCGGGCGACGCGGTGACCGCGGTGATGCTCGGCGCAATGACGATCCACGGTATCCAATCGGGTCCGCTGTTCGTCTCTCAGAATGCCGAACTCGCCTATGGGATCTATGCCGCCTACATCCTGGCACACCCGTTGATGGTGCTGATCATGGCCGTCGCGGCCGTGATCATGTTGCGGATCTCGCAGGTCAAGCTCTCAATCCTTGCCCCTGTCGTGCTCGTCCTTTGCGTCATCGGCGCCTATGCCGTGAACAACACGATGAATGGCGTCTATGTGCTGCTCATTTTCGGCGTTGTCGGCTACGCGCTCGTAAGGACCGGATTCCCGCTCGCGCCGCTCATCCTCGGCCTCATCTTGGGCGAGCAGATCGAGCTCAATCTCATCCGGGCCATTATGACGGATGATGACCCCTGGCTGTTCATCACCCGCCCGATTTCAGGAGGTCTGCTTCTCGTCGCGGCAGTGTCTGTCATTCTATCTGTCTGGCAGCACATGCGGCACGCGCGGCGCACCGCGACCGTAGAGCCGGATTTCTGATCCCGGCTTTCGCCTCTGGCGAACTGAGGACGTCAGAGGCTCTTCGCCTTCTCCCGAAGCAAGAACTTCTGGATCTTACCCGTCGAGGTCTTGGGGATCTCCTCGAACACGACCTGCCGCGGGACCTTGAAGCGCGCCAGGTGCTGCCGGCACCACTCGATGATCTCGTCTTCGCTTGCGGTGGCACCGGGCTTGAGCTCCACGAAGGCGCAGGGCGTTTCACCCCACTTCTCATCCGGCTTGGCGACGACTGCCGCGGACGCAACCGCAGGGTGTTTGTAGAGCACGTCCTCCACCTCGATTGAGGAGATGTTCTCGCCTCCCGAGATGATGATGTCCTTGGAGCGGTCCTTGAGCTGAATGTAGCCGTCCGGATGCAGCACCCCCAGGTCGCCCGAATGGAACCAGCCGCCCGCGAACGCCTCCTCCGTCGCCTTCGGGTTCTTGAGGTAGCCCTTCATGACGATGTTGCCGCGGAACATGACCTCGCCAAGGGTCTGGCCGTCCGCAGGCACCTCGGTCATCGTTTTCGGATCCATGACGGTCA
>QGVC01000491.1 GCA_003242645.1 Pseudomonadota bacterium | reverse complement strand
CAGCACAGCAATGTCGTTCACTTCGTCCTTGGCGACTAGTACCGCCCTATACTTGCTGCGCTCATCGACATTTACCGCCAAGTACTCCGACTGTCCGACAACGTGATGATTGGTGACGATCAGTCCCGCAGAGTCGACCAGGAATCCGCTGCCGTGCCCGCTTTCACTCAGCACCTTGAACACACTGCCTCGGTAGCGATTGTATAGTTCCGTCTCGGTCAGGGGCGCACTTGCCCGATCACCTGTGGCAGACCCAAGCACGGCATTGTCGTTTGAAAGCTCTAGCGACGTGACGCTCCCGGGGTGGACTGTCAACGTCATCGACCACGAGTAGCTTCGCCCCTCGAGTTCGACGGGATCGGCGTTGCTCAGCAGGTACTCACCGGGGTGAAGTTCCACATAGAACTTCCCCTCAAACGAAGTCACCATTTCGATGGTGCTGCCGTCTTCATCTGAGGATATGCGAAAACGCTTGCGAGGCACGGGTTTCAGCGACAGATCATTACCGACAAGTATCGCGTTGACCGCGAGCGCACCTGTTTCGGCTTGTCTGCTCGTCTCTTGCGCCGCACAGGCCAGCACCCAACTAGCTGCAATAAGAATCACTGCCTTGGCGTAGCGCATTATCCCCGTTCCTCTACGATCACAATTCAAGCGTGCGTGGCGCATCATCGAATTCGACGCCAAAGCGACTAACCGGCGCCGCCTGAACCGACCCTTGGTCGATCACAGCCTACCCAATCTCCTCGGCAAGGACGCTTGCTAAGAGAATTGGCGCGGAAATCTTGCATGGCTACTCAATTCTTTCCATGACTTGCCTCACACGCTCCTGCATCGGAATAGATTCTGGCGACCCATACGACGAGCTGCGTCGCACCGCGAGCGGGAAATGGCTTTCGACCAGGATGCAGAGGAGCCACTGGTCCGCAGCTTACGCGCAACACGCATCCCAGACCGTGCCAGTTCGCCGTCACCAGAATCGGCTTGCGGCACTGGTATAGACGGCCACTACGAGTAGAGCCAGCGTGCCGTGCGATCTGTCCCCGGTTAATTCGACTTGAACTTCGAGCTCGCTACCTACGTCGGTCTACACGCCATCGTGCGTCACTCACCGATGTCAGCCGCTCGACAAACGTGGAGTGCTGGTGGTACGTCATGATCAGCCGATCCATTGCCCGCGTCATCGCGACATAAGCAAGCTTCACCTCCTCGTTTTCGTCACGGCGTCCCGGCAAAAAAAACCAAGACCTGGTATCGCCGCAACTGGAAACTCGAGGCCCTTGCTCGAGTGAAACGTCACGAACTTTACGCTATCGCCCAGCTCGTTATGGCTCCTCCCATCCGTTCTCGTCACCAGCCATTCAACCGGAATCCCAGCTACGCGGAGCCGCGCTGCAACCTCCTTACCGATGAATTGGTACCGGTAAACCACCGCCATGTCTCGCCACGGTACGCCCTCGGCATGAAGAGCTGCGAAGCGGTGAGCGATGTGGTCGCCCTCGGCAGCGAGATTCGGCTGTGCCCGCAACTCAGGAGCAGGGCCATGACGGTTTGCTGTTTCCGGTACGATCAGCGGAACGCCGTCTTCGTCGGCCTCCTGTGGCGTCAGCACGTCTTTCGCGAACTCGTAGGCTACCTTGAGCACCTCTGCCGTATTGCGGTAGTTCAGACGTAGAATCGTCGTTCGGCCCTGTGCTTGCACGCCCACACTCTTAAAGCTGAACTTCCGCCGACCGCTTCCGTAGATCGACTGGGCGTCGTCGTAGAGCAAGAGCAATGCGTTGGTCTCGGGATCGACCATATCGACGGCGACCTTGAGCCAATCCGGCTCGAAGTCGTGCCCCTCGTCCACGAGCACCGACCCGTATTGCCCTCGCGGCACTTGCCCACGAGCGATGGCTCGCGTAAGCCGCTCGACGAGCTGCTTTGCGAATTCGTCACGATTGTCTGTGACAGGCAAGGGAACGCCGTACGAAACTAACTGCTCTCGGCACCACGCGTGAAAGTTTCGGATACTCACCCGCTGTGCTAAGCCCTTCTTCCGGATTATCTCGTCGAGACGTGCCGCAAGCGTCCTGTTGTAGCAAAGTACCAGCACGGGCTTCTGCAACAGCTCTGCGAGGTGTAGGCAGCGGTAGACGAGAATCATTGTCTTCCCGGAGCCAGCGACCCCGTGAATCACGCGATGCCCCTCTCCGAGGCTTCGCGCGAGCTGCTCCTGCTGAAGATCCATGATCCGAATCACGTCTGGCACTGAGTCGTCAAACAGGCTCTCCTGGGATGGAGGGCTAATACGGATCTCGGGATGTAGATGCCAGCGAATGCGATCGATCTGAGGCACGGATATCGGCGCGCGTGGCGTCCACGGGAACATATCCCACAGCCGCTTCTGAAAAGCCTCCGGGTCGACAGTCTCGTACATCTCGTCCTGGCAGATCACGAGCTGCGGCTGAATCGCTCCGCCAAGCTCCGCCGATTCAAACTGGCGGCGGGTAATGTTAGGGAGAACGACGCCGTAGCCCCAAGGAAAGAGCAGTTTCCCCCGGAAGCGTCCGTCCGGATGGATCAGCGCCTGGTCGCGC
The DNA here is from genome assembly GCA_003242645.1 of Pseudomonadota bacterium. The sequence continues at coordinate 89 of QGVC01000491.1, read as the reverse complement.
TGCAAGAGGTCTGCGATTTCTTGGCCATACTGGCGCGCCTGCTCCAAAGGATTCAGGAAGTGGACCCCATTCGTTGGACAGTGCGGCAG
>QGVC01000490.1 GCA_003242645.1 Pseudomonadota bacterium | reverse complement strand
ATGCCCGACCGGCGCTCGATGCGTCGAATGGCCTCATCACGGGTCGGGAAAGGCACCCGGGCGACTGCGATCAGCGCAGCGAGCAGGGCAACGCCGAAGGCGCCGAGCACGATCTCGTGCGCAATGGGCGGCAGCCACAGCCACAACCCGGCGAACGAAACCAGCACGAACAGGCCGAGCACGCCAATGACCAGCCAGAGGCGCGGCCAGAGCCTCTCGAAGAGAAGCGCCAACTTGCTAAGCCGGACCTTTCGCTCGAAGGCGCGGCTTTCTGTGGTTGTGGAACGCTGCTTGCTGAACATGCCTCTAGCCTAGCACGACATTGGCTGCGTGCATCGGATGGTTGCGCGTCCGTCTGCCCTAACACCCGGATCCAGTGCCGGGTTGCATGGTGCAGGGTAGAAAAAGGCCCGACAAGGGCAGCCTGGATCAAGCCTAGGTGAGCCAATCCGGAATTTTGTCCAGGCCAATCAAATCGTCGTAAGTCGGACGCGGGCGTACGACGGCGTACTGATCGCCACGAACCAGGACTTCCGGCACCAGCAACCTGGAATTGTAAGTTGACGACATAACGGCACCATACGCGCCCGCCGTCATGACGGCAATAAGGTCGCCCGGCTCGAGCGGCGGCAAAGCACGGTCGAGGGCCAGGTAGTCGCCCGTTTCGCAAACTGGACCGACGACGTCCTGCACTTGACGCTCCAGATTCAGCTTCGCTTCGCGCACGGGCCAGATGTCGTGATAGGCCTCGTAGAGCGTCGGGCGGATGAGGTCGTTCATGGCGGCATCGACGATGGCAAAGGTTTTCGCCGCACCGACCTTGGAATATATGACCCGGGAGACGAGCACACCGGCGTTGCCAGCGATCATGCGGCCAGGCTCGAGGATAATTTTCAAGCCCAGGTCGCCTAACGCGGCCTTAACAAGCGCCGCATACTCGTCGGGATGGGGCGGCAAGTCGTTTGTGCCGCGATAGGGCACCCCAAGTCCTCCTCCGATATCCAGATGCTCAAGCTCGTAGCCTTCCCGGCGGAGGTCGATAACCAGCTCCCGCATCAGCCGGAAAGCGTCCCGGAACGGCATGAGATCGGTGATCTGGCTGCCGATATGCATATGGATGCCGGCGATCTTGATGCCGGGCAGCCGGGCGGCTTGTGCATAAAGGCGCGGCGCGTCGAGATAGGGGATGCCAAATTTGTTCTCTGACTTCCCAGTCGCGATCTTGGCGTGCGTGCGCGCGTCGACATCCGGATTGACGCGGATGGCGATGCGAGCGGTTTTGCCTTTCTGCGCTGCTACCTCGCTCAGAGCCTCCAGCTCGGGCTCGCTTTCCACGTTGAAGCCGAGCACGCCTTCTTCCACGGCATAGGCGAGCTCCTGCCGCGTCTTACCAACCCCAGCGAAGATGATCTTGTCTGCAGGAACTCCAGCGGCCCGAGCGCGGCGCAGCTCTCCCTCGGAGACCACATCCATCCCTGCGCCCAGCCGCGCCATCGTCCGGAGGACAGCTTGGTTTGAGTTGGCCTTCACCGCAAAGCAGATCAGGTGATCGGTTCCCGCAAAAGCCTCGGACAGCACGCGGTAGTGCCGCTCCAGAGTAGCGGTCGAATAACAGTAGAAGGGAGTGCCAACTTCCTCGGCGATACGCGCGAGGCTGACTTCCTCGGCGTGCAGAACTCCGCCGCGATAGCTGAAATGATGCATAAATCCGCGCGCCTCTGAGGCCGCCACCGGCCCGCCGGTCTCGCTATGCGCTGGCCTTCGTACGCCAGTCAAGTGCGCTTTGTGCGCCCGCGACGCTGGTGAATTAAGGTGACGGACGCAATACGATGATCCGACGGTCCCAATTAAGGAAATGATTACGTAGTGCGGACGCGACGGCGCGGGCGGCCCCAATCCTTAATGATATACCGGTGCACCGTCTCCGGACTGGCGCGCTCTTCGCTCTTAACCCAGCCGCGGACTGATATGCCGGCTTGGTGAACGGTTTCCGGGTCGCCAGAGACGAGGGGATGCCACCAGGCCAAGTCGCGACCCTCCGCGAGCACCCTGTAGGCGCACGTCTCGGGCAGCCAATTCAACGTCCGCACTTTCTCGGGCGTAATGGAAACGCAGTCAGGAACGTGCTTCTGCCGCTCCGCGTAATGCGTGCAGCGGCACGTGCCGAGATCGAGCAGCCGACAAGCAAGCCGGGTCGTGTAGATCTCACCCGTGTCCTCGTCCTCGAGCTTGAGCAGGCAGCAGCGAGCGCAACCATCGCAGAGGGATTCCCACTCGGCATCGGTCATCTCCTCGAGCGTCTTTTGTTTCCAGAAAGGCTTTTCTGCGTTAGTCACTCGCCCCTCTCGCGTTCGATCGTGGCCCGATGGTAGGATGGCAGCGATCCCGCTCGGGGTTCATCTCAGTCGCGACGAACAGCAGGAACAATCGGCGTGTACGACTGGTTCTTCAGGCAGCGCAACAGCAAGCGGCAAATCGACTGGCTGGCCATAGACGCCTGGCTCGATTCGACTCTGGCCGAGACCTGGGAGCGGATCAAGGACAGCTATGACGCAGCTTCGAGCTTCTTCGCGCGGTTTCGGCTCACCGGTTGGAGGCGTCTGCTGAACGAAGCGGCCTCGGAGGCTGTGTCGCTGGCGGCTGGCGGGCTCATCGTCATGTACGGCCTCGCGT
>QGVC01000100.1 GCA_003242645.1 Pseudomonadota bacterium | reverse complement strand
TGCAGCCGATGCATTTCGAAACATCGATCAGCTTGGCTATCTCGGTCTGGCGCTGAGCGGGCGGCGTCACTGTGGACGCCGACCGGCGGATCACGTCGTTTTCCCCGAACTTCGGAGAAACCGGCTCGGTGGTGGGGTTTGCGATTGGAGGATACATGGTCTTCGGCCTCCCTTATGCCACCGGCCCGCGAATGGGCTCGATATCAACCAGGAACGCCTTGAACTCCGGTGTTTGCGCATTGGCATCGCCAACCGGCGGCGTCAGCGAATTTATCGGCGCTGCCTTCTTGGTTTCGCCGATAAAGCCGAAGTTCAGCGGCAGCCCAACCGAATGCACGAGCTTTCCGTTGATCATGAGCGGCTTGAGCCGCTTGGTCACAACGGCCTTGCCTTTGACCGTGCCGCGGTTGGACGACACTTTCACCATGTCGCCTGGCTTTATACCTTTCTCCTTCGCAAGCTCCTCCGACATTTCCACGAAGAACTCGGGCTGCATCACCGCGTTCATGTGGACCATTTTGGTCCAGTAGTGGAAATGCTCCACGAGCCGGTAGGTCGTCGCGACGATCGGGAATTCCTTCGGATCACCGAAGACATCCATATCTGTCGCAAACACCCGCGCCGCCGGATTTCCCTTGATCTTCGGGAACAGAGGATTTTCCACCGGCGACTCGAAGGGTTCGTAGTGTACCGGAAATGGTCCATCCGCCATCAGACCGCGGACCCACAAGCGCGCGACGCCTTCCGGGTTCATGATGAACGGACCGGTCGCCCGCTCCGGTGGGATGGTCGGCACATAATCCGGAACATCGGGGCCGACCCAACGATTGCCGTCCCAGTACATGTACTTCTTCGCTTCGCTCCAAGGTTTCCCTTGGGGATCCGCGGAAGCGCGGTTGTACTGGATGCGGCGATTGGCAGGCCAGCTGAAGCCCCAGTTTGGATACACCCCCAACCCCGAAGGATCGCTGTTATCCCGGCGTTGAGAGAGATTGCCATTTGGACCGTACACACCGGTGTAAATCCACATGGCGCCGTCCGTGGACCCATCGTCCCGCATTTCACCGAAGCTGGCGAGTTGCTCGCCGGCTCTGCGGACGATGTTTCCTTCAGCGTCCCTGAGGTCCACCAGAGCCTTGCCGTTGATCTCCTTCAGGAGCTCGTCGGGCGTCGGCTCGAGCGGGTTCGCATAGTTCCAGCTTACGTTGAGGAGAGGTTCTGCGCCTTTGCCTCCCTCCTCCTCGTAAAGCTTGCGAATCCGCATGAAGAGGTCGGCCAGAATAGCGAGATCCGACCTTGCCTCGAATGATGGATCCGCGGCCCGCCACTTCCACTGGATGCAGCGGCTGGAATTGGTGAGGCTTCCCTCTTCCTCGACGAATGTCGTCGCCGGGAGCATGAACACCTCGGTTTGGATTTTCGAGGGGTCCACATCGTTGAACTCGCCGTGATTCTCCCAGAATCGAGCCGTGTCCGTCTCGATGGGATCAATGCTGACGAGGAACTTCAGCTTCGAAAGCCCAGCGATGCTCTTGTTCTTATGAGCGATCGCCATCAGCGGATTGAAGCCCTGACAGATCAGGCCATTGACCTTGCCCTGGAACATGGTCTCGAACATGCGCAGGCAGTCGTAGGCCACATCCAGTTTCGGCAGCCAGTCATATCCGAAGCTGTTCTCCGGGGTCGCCTTGTCGCCGTAGAACGACTTCAAGAAACTGACGAAGAACTTCGGATAGTTCTGCCAATAGCTCGTCTGGTTTGGCTGCAAGGGTGTAAACTTGCGCTTGGCCAAATGCGATTCAAGCGTGGGCTCATCATCCCTCGGCAATGCCAGATAGCCAGGAATGGCTGCCGTCAGTGTGCCGACGTCCGTGATTCCCTGAACGTTGGAGTGGCCGCGCAATGCGTTCACGCCTCCGCCCGGGATGCCGATGTTGCCGCAAAGCAGCTGGATCATCGCGGCGGTGCGGATGTTTTGTGCACCGTGCGAGTGCTGCGTCCAGCCGAGCGCGTACATGATGGTCATTGACCGCTCGCCATTGGCGGTCGACGCCACCCATTCGCAAACGCGCAGGAATTTGTCCTCCGGCGTTCCGCAGATTCGTGACACCATTTCGGGCGTATATGGCGCGAAATGCTGCTTCATCAGCTGGAAAACGCAGCGAGGATGCTGGAGCGTCATGTCGCGTACGGCGTAGCCGTCCGGACCGATCTCGTATTCCCACGTGCTGCGGTCGTACGCCCGCTTTTCTTCATCGTAGCCAGAGAACAGACCTTCATTGAAGGAATATCCTTCCCTGACGAGATAAGACGCGTTCGTGTAGTGGCGTACGTACTCGGTATGGATTTTGTTATTGGTAAGAAGGTAATTCACAACGCCGGACAAGAAGGCGATATCGCTTCCGGCCCGAATGGGTGCGTAGTGATCCGCAACAGCAGCCGATCGGTTGAAGCGTGGATCGACCACCATCAGCTTGGCACCGCGATGGTGCTTTGCCTCCGTTACCCATTTAAAGCCGCAGGGATGAGCTTCTGCAGCGTTTCCACCCATTATCCAGATGACATCAGCATTCTTGATGTCAGTCCAGCTGTTGGTCATTGCACCGCGACCGAATGTTGGGCCCAAACTGGACACCGTCGGTCCGTGTCAAATCCTCGCCTGGTTTTCGATTTGCAGCATCCCCAGGCCGCGCGCGACCTTATAAGTCAGCCAGCCACCTTCGTTGGTCAGCGAGCTTCCAGACAGGAAGGCGGTTGTGGTCCAGCGGTTGACCGGAGTGCCGTCCCTGTTTCTCTCAATGAAGTTCGCGTCGCGATCTTCCTTCATGAGCCTCGCGATGCGATCCATCGCGAAATCCCAGGTCACGCGCTCGAACTTGTCTGAACCCGGCTTGCGATACATCGGGTATTTCACTCGCGACTTCGACCGGATGTAATCGATCGCGGCCGCACCTTTTGGACAAAGCGTGCCCCGATTTACTGGGTGATCCGCGTCCCCCTCAATATGAGTCACTTCAAGCTTGCCGCCATTTGCCTGATTTGGCGCGGCAAAAACCAACATCCCGCAACTCACGGCACAATAGGGACAGGTTGTGCGGGCTTCTTTCGTATTCGTGAGCTTGAAAGGCCGGACATGGGCAGCAAGCTGTGCTTCGGCTTCACCGAACCCGAAAGCGCCTATTGCTGATCCTCCCACACCGGCCCCGGCCAGCTTCATAAAATGCCGCCGGGAAACCTCGATGTTCATGAGTTGTTTCCTCCTGAAGGGGCCTGGGAGTGATTTTAGGTTAGGCTGAAAATCTGATTTCGGTCAATGTCATGCCGTAAAATTCTGCGTGAATTGCGAAAAAACATCTATTTTCAACACATTGTTCGTGAATGGCTATTAGGTTAACTTGAATAGTGCAAAAACAAGAATTGCCTTCAATCAAGTTATCAAATGCCAGAGTCAAGAAATGAATTTGACGTTCGTTACTTCTGCGGGCGGACACGATAATGACTGAAGGAGTTCGTCCAGTGGCTGCGCGCCCTGCGGATAGCGCGTCTGGAAATAGGTAGGTTTTTGCAAGCCCGCGGTTTGCAAAAGTTAAATCTTAGACTTGATTTCAGCAGAATGCTCCGCGGGCCAATTTCGAATATCTCGAGTCGAGAAATTGGGTTGGATTGGATCAGGAGCGGTCACCGAGGAGACGAGAAGAGATAGGAAGTGGGCGATCGAACCGAACAGCACCGATGTGCATCGGCGCCGCAACGTATCAAAAGCCTTTGCGCTGAAAATGGCGTTGCTCCAGGTCCTCGTGGATGCGTGGCTCACCCGGGATTGCCCCAAGCCGCATCCAGAGAATGAGCCCTGGAAAAGGTAAAGTTCTTGCTACAGCAACTTCTTTTCAGGCGTAGCCAACCTCACGTTTTCATGAAACTCGCGCCCCGCTGGCGTCGGCGCGATGATGCCCGCGCGGATGAGGAAGTCACCGAAGCGCTCACCGCCTTTGCGCTCCTTTGCGTAGCGCTGAAATAGCGGATCCAGCAGCGCAATGATCTCCGCCTCCCGCACGTCCTGGGCATAGAGCTTGTTGAGCCGCGTGCCGTCGAAAGCCGCGCCCAGGTAAAGATTGTATGTGTCGGGGCCGCGCCCGACGAGGCCGATCTCGGCGAGATAGGGGCGGGCGCAGCCGTTCGGGCAGCCTGTCATACGGATGACGATATCGTCATCACGCAGACCTGCGCGCTCCAGGCTTTCCTCCAGCTGGCTCACGAGACGCGGCAGATATCGCTCGCTTTCCGCCAACGCTAGGCCGCAGGTCGGAAGCGCCACGCAGGCCATTGCGTTGCGTCGAAGGCCCGAGAGCTGACCGGGCGCGACGCCGTGCTTGGCCAAGATTGCATCGATCGCCGCTTTCGCCTTAGCAGTGGCGCGCGCCAAAATGAGGTTCTGGTTCGGTGTCAGAATGAAATCGACTTTTTGCGTTTCCGCGATTTCGCGCAGAGCGCTCTTCAGCGTCGCGCCGGGCACGTCCTTAACGCGGCCGTTCTCGATGTAGAGCGTCAAATGCCAGCGCTTGTCGGCACCCCTGCGCCAGCCGATTTTGTCGCCGGTGTGCGTAAACGTGAATGGCCGCGGTTCGCCAAGACGGTAGCCGAGCCGCGCCTCCACCTCGGCGCGGAAGGCTTCGAGCCCGTACTTTTCAATCGTGTATTTAAGGCGCGCGTGCTTGCGCGATTCGCGGTTACCCCAGTCTCGCTGCACCGTGACAACTTTCTCGGCCACATCCACCGCCTGCTCCGGTAAGCAGAAACCGAGCAAATCAGCGGTGCGCGGGAAAGTGTCGGGCTCGCCGTGCGTCATGCCCATTCCGCCGCCGACGGTTACGTTCCAGCCCACAAGGCGACCATCTTCGACAATTGCAATGAACCCGAGATCGTGGGCGAAAACGTCGACGTCATTATCGGGCGGCACGGCCACAACGGTTTTGAATTTTCGCGGTAGATAATGACGGCCGTAAATCGGCTCCTCATCCGGCGCCGCTCCTCCTTCTTTGATCTCGACTTTCTCGCCATCAAGCCAGATCTCGTGATATGCGCGCGTGCGCGGCAGCAGATGATTGCTGATGGCCTTCGCGAGATCGTAAGCCGCCTTGTGCACATCCGAGAGATACGGATTGGCCGTCGCCATGACGTTGCGGTTCACGTCACCGCAGGCGGCGAGCGTGTCGAGCAGACTCTGATTGATGGCCTGCATCGTACGCTTCAGGTTCGACTTGATGACGCCGTGAAATTGGAACGCCTGCCGCGTCGTCAGACGCAGCGTGCCATTGGCATAAGTCGAGGCGATGTCGTCCATAGCGAGCCACTGAGCGGCCGTGGCCAAGCCACCGGGCACGCGCACGCGGATCATGAACATGTAGGCTTTTTCTAGCTTCTTTTTCGCGCGCTCTGGACGGAGATCGCGGTTATCCTGCAGATAGGAGCCGTGGAACTTGACGAGCTGCGCGTCGTCTTCGGAAATTGCACCCGTTACAGCCTCGGCGAGGCCTTCGGCGATCGAGCCTCGCAGATATCGGCTGCTTTCCTTGATGTGCTCGTTCTTCGAGCGCCTGTCGTTTTGAAAATCGCTCATGACGCAGCTTTCTCGTCGTAATGTCGCCGTCAGTAGACGTCGCGCTGATAGCGCCCAACCTTGGCAAGCGCGGCAAGCTCTGCTTTGCCCGTTTCGAGATCGCCGCCCTTGGGCTCCGCCAGAATGCGTGCCAGCATGGCATCGACGTCGCGGCCCATTTTTTTCTCGTCGCCGCACACGTAAATGTGCGCACCATCAGCGATCCAGCGGCGGACCTCCTCGCGCCGCCCCCAAAGGCGGTGTTGGACGTAAATCTTTTCGGGTTGATCGCGGGAGAAGGCCACATCGATCCGCGTCAACGTTCCGTTGGCCAAATGCTCCCGCCATTCGAGCTGATAGAGAAAATCGTAGGTGAAATTCCGCTCGCCGAAGAAAAGCCAACTCTTGCCCGTAGCGCCTAAGGCCGCCCGCTCCGCCACGAAGCTACGGAATGGTGCAATGCCAGTACCCGCGCCAATCATGATGATTGGTCGACTGTCATCCTCCGGAAGGCGGAAATGACGATTGGGCTTCACGTAAATTTTCAGCGTATCCCCCGGCTTGCGCCGATCGGCCACAAATGTCGACGCAACGCCGCGCCGGTCGGTGCCGTGCGACTGCCAGCGCACAGCGCCAATGAGCAGATGCGTTTCGCCAGGATGCGCCGTAGGGCTTGATGCCACTGAATAAAGGCGAGGTGGCAGTGGACGGAGCAGGCTCTTGAGCTGATCGGGGGAGAGCTTTTCTGGGTAGGCTGCGAGGAGGTCGATGAGCTGCCTATCAGCGGCGAAGGCGAGAAATGCCTCGATATCCGCTGCTAACGCCGCGACATCGCTGCGGCGGGTGAGCTTGGCATACTTTTCGACCAATGGCCGCGAGAGCGTTGTGATGTCGGCTTCTGTCCTGAGATATTCGGCCAACTCAGCGTTGCCGGTGAGCCCCGTCACATCGAGTATGTGAGCGACAAGCTCAGGGTCATTTTCCGGCACGATTCCGATAGCATCACCGGGCTGATAGCTGAAACCCTTCACATCCGTCGCCAGCTCCACATGCCATGTCTCGCGTGTCGAGCCGGTGCCGTTGAGATTGATAAGCGTTGTGATCTCGGCTTCCAGAGGCCGTTCGGCCGTAAACGCCGGAGCTTCGGCAGCATCCGCGTGCTGACCGTGCCCGAAGTCCACGTGCACGATGGTTCCCGTTTGCGGAGTATCTGCGGGCTTGAATTGCGCAAGGGTTCGAGCGGTCCAGTCCGGTGCGTGTCGGGCGAAGTCGGTGTCGAGATCGGCGCGCTCGGCAACGCGCACAGCTCCGAGCTCTTCCAACCTTGCATCTATGCGTTTTGCCGTTTCACAGAAGTTCACGTAGGCGCTGTCACCAAGGCCGAGCACGGCATAGCGCACGCCGTCCAGCCGCGGAGCGCTTTCATCCATCAACGCGGAATAGAAGGCCTGCGCACGCTGCGGCGGGTCGCCTTCACCCCAAGTCGCGGCGTAAATGAGGACGTTCTTGGCTTTGGTCAGCACCGAAAGATCGACGTCGGCCATGTCGTGCACACGGACGTCGAAGCCCTGCTTGGCGGCTGCCGATTTCGCTGCGAGAGCAAGGCCCTCCGCATTTCCCGATTCGCTTGCATAGAGAATAGTGAGCGGCACCTTGGCGCGCGGCGGTGCAGCGGGTGCGGGCTGGGCCGCGGCATTGGCGGCTGCATCAAGTCCAGCAAGGAAGCCTGCGAGCCAGGCGCGCTGCTCGCGGCTCGATTTGCTGACGATCTTATTGAGGGCTGCAATGTCTTCTCGCGAAAACGGAGCGTAGCTTGGCACCAAGGCAACGTTCGACATCGTTATCTCCGCGAGAACTGCGATCGATGGCGGCTAGCGTTCGTCAGCCGGCGACCCAATAAAGAGAGGCGGCAATATCCTCGGGCGTCGGCTTCCGCTGTTTCGCGCTCTCGCTTTCGGTCTCATCGCGTTCGAAAACCTCCACCCAGGAAGGCCGCGTGAGATTCGCCGCGTCCCAACTCAATCCGACGAAAATGATCGAAGGTCCACGGATCGATCTTTCCGAAATGGCCGCTGGCAAATCGGCCAGACGCGTTTCGATAGCGCGCTCATTCGCCCGCGTTCCATTTTCGACGATAACAACGTTGGTTTCCGGATCGGCGCCGTGGGCCAAGAGCTCTTTCGTCAACGCGGGCGCGTTGTGCACGCCCATGTAAATCGCGAATGCTTGTCCGGGACGTGCCAGCGCTTTCCAATCCAGGTCTGGCAGGCCGTCCGCCGTAGCGCCTGCCACAACTGAAAACTGGCGGATTCGCTCACGCTGCGTCAGCGGCAGCTCGGCACTCGCCGCGCAGGCGTGAGCGGCTGTTATACCGGGCACGATTTCGACCGGAATGCCTGCCGCGCGTAGCGCAGTCATTTCCTCAACAGCGCGGCCGAAAATAAACGGGTCACCGCCTTTGAGCCGCACGACGTGTTGGCCCTGGCGCGCCTCGCGAATGAGGATCTGGTTGATTTCGGACTGCGCGACAGCCGTCCCATACCCAGCCTTACCGACACGAATGCGTTTCGCATCACGGCGGGCGTGCTCCAGAATTTCCGGCGCAACGAGTCCGTCGATTACAATGACATCTGCTTCCTGAAGCCTTTGCTGAGCGCGAAGCGTCAGGAGATCCGGATCGCCGGGACCCGCACCGACCAGCGAAACCCGGCCCTGGGGCGCACGTCCATTCTTGATACGGTGAACGGTATCCTCGAAATCGAGCTCCGCCTGAACTTCATCGCCGGCGAGCACCGACCTGCGCCAAGGCCCCTTGAGCAGCGCGTTCCAGAGCCGGCGGCGTATATCGAAGTCGGCAATCAGTTCCTGCACCTTTGGCCGTAACCGCGCAGCGGCACGACCAAGACGGCCGAAATGAGCGGGCAGCCACGCTTCGAGCTTGCCGCGGATTTCCTGCGCCAAAATGGGGGAGGCACCTTCGGTGCCGATGGCGACGACGATCGGATCTCGGTCGACGAGGGCAGGAACAATGAAGCTGCTCAGATCCGGTCGGTCGACCACGTTCACCGGAATGCCGCGCTCGCGCGCTGCCCTCGCGGCTTCTGCGGCAAACGCTGCTTCATCGGTCGCCACAAAAACGAGACGCGCACCGATAAGGTGTTCGGGAGTGAACGGCTCTTCGACCAGCGTCACCTTGGCACTAACCGCAGCGAGCTCCCGAACTTCATCGGCGATTTCTGGGGCGACGACCGTGATGGCGGCCTCAGTCTTGAGGAGCAGACGCAATTTCTGCGCCGCCTTCTCGCCGCCGCCCACGACGACGACGTGTTGACCGGTGACGTTTACGAACGCTGGGAAGTAGCGCATCGAGAAGTGCCCTGGCGTGAGGGTTGGCCGCGGAGAGGCCGGACGAAGTCAGTCGCAAGTTAGCCCAATTGAGATGTTTTTTCTATTGAGAAGCAATTGGAAGGCGAAAAAAGCAAACATATTGCCCGATATCGGTGTTCCTCCCGGCTAATTTGCTAGGGCGAAACTGTATCCAGGTGTGTTTTGTTAGGGCCCTGACACCGGCTAGTATCCCTGTACGCGCTCGACTCACCGCGTCTGGGTCGCTTGCGTCCTTTCAAGGTGCGGTCGGCGCGGAGCTGGACACCCGGCAATGCGTCTATGAAATGAGCTTCGACATGGAGCAGAGAGGCGAAAGGTTCGTATGCAACGTACGGGAGCTGAGCGGTGCGCTTGGCGACCTTGGTACGCTGCTGCCTCTCACGCTCGGCGCGATAGCCGTGGCCGGACTGGCCCCGACACCTGTGCTGGTCAGCTTTGGGCTATTTTACATCGCGACCGCGCTCGTCTATCGGCTGCCGATTCCCGTGCAGCCGATGAAAGCCGTGGCGGCGGTGCTGCTCACGACCGAAATCACTCAGGCGAGCCTTGCGGCCAGTGGGATCATGATTGGCGCGGCTTTGCTGGTGCTGGGCGCGACGGGCTGGATAACGCGGCTCGCCCGGGTCGTCCCACAGTCGGTGCTCGCGGGGCTGCAATTGGGGCTAGGTCTGGCGCTCGCCCTGGTCAGTCTCGACCTCATCGCTACTGCCCCTCTTCTCGGTGGGACGGTTCTCTGCGTGCTGGTTGTCTTGTTGTTTATGACAGACTATCCCGCCGCCCTCATTGGGCTGGTTCTGGCGATCGCTCTCGGACACCTTTTCAATGCACCCGGCACCGACCTGGTCGAGGTGGTGACGCCTGCTGCGATATCAATCCCCTCCTGGCCCACGCCCGCTGAATTGGAGCGCGCCTTTACCTTGCTCGCACTGCCGCAGCTCTCTTTGACACTGACCAACGCTGTTCTGCTGACGGCCTTGCTTGCGGGCGATTACTTCAAGGATCGCGCCGCTCATGTGACCCCTGCTCGGCTTTCGCTCACGAGCGGTCTCGCCAATCTTCTGCTCGCACCCTTCGGTGCACTTCCCATGTGTCACGGCGCCGGAGGATTGGCCGCTCACTATCGCTTCGGCGCACGTAGCGGGACGGCCCCGCTAGTTATGGGATTGATGCTGCTGGCCCTCGCTCTCGCACCAGGGGAGATGGGATTAGCTGCACTGGCCGCAATTCCTGCTGCGGGGCTGGGAGCGCTGTTACTGGTCGCTGCGGGCGAGCTTGCGATAACGCGACGGCTCTTCGATGCGAAGCCGTCCTGTTGGCCAGTGATTGCTCTGGCGGCGGCTGTTACCGTCTGGGCTGATCCGTTCTGGGGGTTGCTTGCCGGCAGCTGTGCGGAGCTAGTGAGAGGGGTGCTTCTTCGCGCGCTTGGTCAGCAAGCGAAGAGTTGAGAAGTTGGAGGTCTAAGATCAACTGAACTCGCGGACCCGGGGGCTACTTCAGCGGCACCTTCAGTTGAAGACGGCCGCTCCACACGTCGCCGCTATTGCTGCTCCCTTCCTGCACCGCGCCGGTCGCCTGCAGGGTTGTGCCGGAGCTCATGCCCAAAGTTACGCCAGCCTCCGCCTTGAGATGAACATCCTCAGCGCCCGAACCAGGGGCAAGCG
>QGVC01000099.1 GCA_003242645.1 Pseudomonadota bacterium | reverse complement strand
CGCCGCGGATGGGAACCGCGGCGGGTTGTCCCGGCCAAGGTATCCCTTCGAGCGAGCAGATCGGCCTACGTCGAGCCTGGTCACAATCAGCCGGGTGACCAGAGACACGCCGTCCCAACTGAGTGCTGACACAAAAGCCGAAAGAGCCGGACCGGACACACTTGCTTTACCCACGAACGGCGAGGTGTCGGGGCAGGAGTCTGGATCGCCCAATTCTGCATTGACCGTCGCCGGGAGCGCCGAACAAGCTCCGCTCCCTAGGAGCCGGGAAGCATTGCTCGCTGACGCTCGTCGCGCGGCCCAAAAGGCCTCCAGCGAGCCGGTTGGTTCGAGCTCGGCAGTGCGGAAGCGCGCTGCATCGAGCGGACGTCGCGCATCAGGGCCCCACCCCCTCTCGAGCTTGCTGGTCGCGGCGCTGGCTCTGGTGCTCGCCATTGGCGTGGGGGTCACGACCTACAGCGCCTACAAGGACGAGTTCGCCAGTGCCTGGAAATTCGGCCAGGAAATCCTGAGGCTGGGTGCGAGCGCACGCTCATCCAGTCAAGACAGCGCGAGCGCCGCAAGTCCAAGCACCCCACAGGAGATAAAGAGCGGTGCGGTTCAAAATCCATCTGCTCCGGGCGTCTCGATCGGTGGGGGCTTCTCACCTCCTGGCGGCGTAGAGGATGCTTCGGCTGAAGCTGGTGCAGCTACGTGGCCAGCGGGCGGTATCGTCATCGCACCAGGCGTGATCACCGCCAACGCTCAGGCAGGGGAGGTGCCGGTGCCCGCCTCCCTGATGGTGCCGAATACCGATGCCGTAAATGGCCAGCCTTCCAACCTAGCGGCAGCAGAAAACAAGCCGACGCCCCCGGCAGCCATTGGACCGTTGTCACTCCGCATGGCTGCTGCCAATGGGGATCCATCTGCTGAGTTCGAAGTCGCGGTCCGCTACGACGAAGGGCGCGGCGTTGCTCGGGATCTCGAGAAGGCGGCCGAATGGTACAAGCGCTCCGCTGCGAAAGGCTTCGCGCCGGCCCAATACCGTCTCGGCACCCTCTATGAGCGCGGATTAGGGGTAGCGGTGGATCGCGGCCGGGCCATGGCGTGGTACAAGAGCGCCGCGGAAAAGGGCCATTTGAAAGCCATGCACAATTTCGCAGTCCTGACGGCCAGCGAGAGTTCGCCGGACTTCAAAACGGCCGCTTACTGGTTCCATGAGGCTGCGAAGCGCGGGCTGGTTGACAGCCAGTACAATCTCGCAATCCTGTACGAGACCGGTCGTGGCGTCGAGCGCGACCTGAAAGAGGCTTACAAGTGGTTTGCCCTTGCCGCCCGCGCGGGTGACAAGGAGGCAGCGCGGCGACGGGACCGTGTAAGATGGATGCTCAGTGCGACGGAGCTCCAGGCTGCCGACAGTATGATCCGCTCCTGGGAGCCCGAGCCGGTTGATCGCCTGATCAATGATCCCAAGGCTGCCGGAGAGGCGTGGAAGCGTAACGAGGGTCGGAACTGATCGCGGCCATCAGGGTCGCGATCACTAGCTAGGTAACCCGACCTCATTTACCCTGAGGCGAGCGCCGTGGTCGTTTGTAAGCGTATCTATGAGCCTTCAAGTTCGAAGGATGGCTATCGTGTACTGATCGATCGCCTCTGGCCTCGCGGTGTCAAACGCGAGGAGGCCGCGATCAAGGAATGGCTCAAAGAATTGGCGCCCAGTAGCGAGCTGCGCCGGCTCGCTACCACCGACAAGAGCAAATGGGCCGAGTTTCAACGGCGCTACCGAATGGAGCTGTCGAAACCGGAGCTTCAGCCGACGCTCGAACGACTTCGCAAGATCGCCAGATCCGGAACACTCACGCTGCTCTACGCAAAACGCGATACCCAGCACAACAATGCTGTGGTGCTAAAAGAGGTCCTGGAGGAAGGTCTTTAGCCAGCGGCGGACTTATTCCGTTACAAAAATTGAAACGTTCCGGCTTGCAGGGCGAATTGTAGATTGACCCAGAACGCGTAGGCTGGCTTAAAGGACACAACCGGTAACTCACCAAATTCTGCCTCTTCCGGCTGAGCAGATCTCCTCTGGCGCTCGGGTTAGCGCCGGGCCGGGAGTCGCGATGCCGGAGCAGGGTGCGGCGCTGTCATGAATCTGTACCTGCCCATCGCCGAAATGCCTGTGAACGTCTTCGTGTTCCTTGGCATGGGCGGTGCGGTGGGTTTTCTCTCCGGTCTATTCGGCATCGGTGGCGGCTTTCTGATGACGCCGCTGCTCATCTTTAACGGAATTCCGGCTGCGGTCGCCGTTGGCACCGAGGCAGCCCAGATCGTCGCCTCCTCCGTTTCCGGTGCAATTGCTCAATGGCGGCGCAACAACGTCGACATAAAGATGGGCACCGTGCTCTTGGCGGGAGGTATTTTCGGATCTCTCGTCGGCGTCCAGTTGGTCAAGCTGCTCCGCCAGATCGGTCAGTTCGAGTTCTTCGTTTCAGTCGCGTACGTGACCTTCCTCGGCATCATCGGTGTGTTGATGCTGATGGAAAGCGCCAACGCGATCCGCAAGGCGCGTCAAGGCAAGGCTCCTGCCGTCAAGCGGCCGGGCCAGCACCTCTGGGTGCATAAGCTGCCGCTGAAGATGCGCTTCCATCGGTCGAAGCTGTACATCAGCGCCATCCCGCCATTCGCCATCGGCATGGTTGTCGGCCTCTTGGGCGCCATCATGGGCGTCGGCGGCGGGTTCATCATGGTTCCCGCGATGATCTACCTGCTCCGCGTCCCGACGAACATCGTCGTGGGGACCTCGCTTTTCCAGATCGTCTTTGTCACCGCCTTCACGACCGTTCTGCACGCGACGCAGAACAAAACCGTCGATATCGTGTTGGCCATTATCCTGATGATCGGAGGCGTCATCGGAGCTCAGTTCGGCGTGGCAGCCGGTCAGAAGCTGAAAGCTGAGCAGCTGCGGTTTCTGTTGGCAGGTCTCGTGCTGCTCGTCTGCCTGCGTATCGCGTGGGGTCTGGTCACCATGCCGAGCGACCTGTATTCCATCAGTAGTGTAGTCGGGGGCCGTTGATGAGGTTCAGCTGGCGGGTCGCGAGGGGCCTTCTGGGAGCTGTCATCCTCCTGGCAGCCTGCGCGATGCTGGTCGGCATCGAAATTGCCGAAGCCCAGCGGCGCCAGCAGCCCACGCCACCCGCTCGTCCCCCTGAAGCAGGCCGGCAACCGGAACGCCCGGCGGCTCCGGCCCCGCAAGCTCAGCCTCCGCAACCAGTGCCCGCTGAGGCGGCTCCGCGAGAGACGGTCCAGGCCGACGTTTCCTCGCGCAGCGTGTCGGTGACCTCCAGCTTCACAGGCACGCAGATTGTTGTGTTCGGCGCCGTCGATCATAGCCGGCAGCCGAGCGCGGAATCGGGCCTTTACGATATCGTCATCGTGCTCGAAGGCACGCCGACCCGCCTCGTCGCGCGCCGCAAGAGCAATGTGGCGGGCATTTGGATCAACACGCACTCCATCACGTTCGAAAGCGTACCGAGCTACTACGCGATCCTGTCGACACGGCCGCTGGACGAGGTCACCAACCCGCTGGTCCTGCGCGAAAACGACATCGGCTTCGAGCACGTGCGCATGACGCCGGTGCAGGGCTGGGAGACGGGGGTGACGACGGCCGAGCTGCAGGAGTTCGCCGAGGCAGTGGTCCGGCTGAAGCAGAAGGAGGGCCTTTACGTTCAGGAAGAGTACGGCGTCGTCTTCATCGGCCGCAGCCTGTTCCGCGCATCCGTGGACCTGCCAGCCAACGTGCCCGTCGGCCCCCTCGATGTGCGCGTCTATCTCTTCCGCGATGGCCAGATCCTCAGCACCTACACAGCCCGCGTTCGCCTCGAGCGCGAAGGGATAGAGCTGCTGCTGCACAACTTCGCCTTCAACCAACCGTTGCTGTATGGCCTGTTCACGGTGGCGATCGCCGTCAGCGCTGGGCTTATCGCGTCGGCCGTGTTCAAACGCGGCAACTCCTAGGCGCTCCTAGGCGGACCGCGCGTCACCGTCGCAGCTTCGCAAGTAACGGCCCGAGGATGTCGGAAAAGTCATCCGTCCAGCCGCGCAGGCCGTTGGACTCCAGCTCGTAAGCATCAGGAAAGCTGCGGTAGCCCTCGATAACGTCTTCGCTCTTCGAAAGGACGGCAACTGTCGATGTAGAGGTGGCGTAGGTGCCGTCTGCTTCATCGTCTGAAAGGATGAGGCCCTTCAGCTCGGGCACCAACGGCAATGTCGCGGCGACAACCGAGCCGAGATCGAGATAGCGATTGGAGATATGCAGCAGCACGATGCCGTCCTTCGTGAGCTTGGAGGCGTAGAGACGGAGGGCCTCTGCCGTCATCAAGTGCACGGGGACCGCATCGGAGGTGAACGCATCGACGATAATGAGGTCGAAGCTCTCTGGCGGCTCCTTCGCGATTGTCAGCCGCGCGTCGCCGATCACGATGTCCGGCTCCGGCTGGCAGTAGTGTAAGAAGCTGAAACGTTCTGGCGTGCTGGCGATCTTCACGACCAGCGGATCGATCTCGAAGAAGCGCCAGCGCTCACCCTCCTGCGCGTAACAGGCAAGCGAGCCAGTGCCTAGTCCAATCACGCCATATCGGCCCAGGCGGCCCTGTGTGGCGAGCCGCTCCCGGGTTTCGGCAATGGTGCGCGCCATTGGGCTGTTCGGATGATAATAGGTCGTCGGCGTGAGATCGTCCTGGTAGACGCCGCTGCTGTCCCGAATACGTTGCGCGCCGTGCAACGTCGTGCCGTGGGTCAGAATGTGAAAGTTGCCATCGCTCGATACGGCGACGCGATAGACGCCGAAGTAGCTTCGCTCCGCTTCGCCTCGCTTCACGCTCGAGGGCAGCATGACGACTGCCAGAAACATCAGCAGTGCGATGACCACCTGTCGAGGAGGATGCTGGACCGACAGAAGCAGTAGGATGGCAAAGGCTGCCACGATCAGCGCCGTGACGCCCCATCTGATGATCAGCAGGTTCAGCTCGTGCAGGGCAGTGCCGAGGATCCCTTCTAAGGTAAGGTCAGAAAGCTGGTCGGTGGCCCAGGGCACCCAAAAGATGGCGAGTACTCCGACGGCTAGCACGATCCAGAGGCGGAGCAGTTCGTCACGGTCCCGCAAAGAGATCGCCAGCGCGCCGGGGCGGCAGGCCATGGTGAGGGCGAGGAGCAGCGGATACTCGAAAACTTCGGAGAAGAGCCGCGGCGCGATCAGTGCCGCGAACAGCCCACCGAGTACGCCGCCGAGCGAGAGCCACAAATAGAACTCGGTCAGATAGCGGGGCGCTGGGCGCAGATCGTAAAGCGTTCTGTGGGCCACCAAACCAGATGTGAAGAATACGGCAACCCCCGTAGCGCTCGTAAGGAACCAGCCCTCGTGACGTGTCTGAGAAAGCTGCAGCAGGGCTACGATCACGGCAGCCAGATGCAGAATGAGCAGAACCCGCATCGGAATGAGCGCACGTTCGCGAAACACGATCACATAGGTCAGCAGGTACAGCGCGAGCGGCAGCACCCACAGCAGGGGAGCTGAGGCAACGTCTGTGGTGATGTGCGTGGTAAAGGCCGTCAGCAGAGCCGCGGGCACGAGCGCGAGCCCCACCCAGCCGAGCCGGCGAGACCACGAGGGTGGTTTTTCGTCCAGCATGGGTGCCGGGGTGGTCGGCTGTAGCGGAGCCGAAGTGCGACCCCGTAGGGCGAAAAAGCAGATCGTGATCGCTCCGATCAGCGCGACGAAGCCGCCCGTCCATAGCTCCGCCAGCGCCCGCGTGCCAAGGAGCGGCTCGAGTAGGAAGGGATAGCCAAGAAGGGCAACCAGGCTACCGAGGTTGCTAGCGGCGTAGAGGAAGTAGGGGTCGCGTCCATCGGGATGACCCGTGGCAGCAAACCAAGCTTGTAGCAGGGGAGCATTCGCAGCAACGGCCAGAAACGGCAGCCCGATTGCCACAGAGAACAGCCCGAGCTGCCAGAGATACGGATCGCCGGCGGGCGGCTCGGACCAACCTGCAGGCACGCTGATCGGCAGCGCGAGCAGTGCCGCCCCGCAGACCGCAATGTGCACGAAGCCGGTGAGGTGCGTCGCGGCTAACCGGTTGAGCAGGTGGGCGTAGCAGTAGCCCGCGAGCAGCGCCCCCTGGAAGAAGCACAGCGCCACTGCCCAGACCGAAGGGGAGCCGCCGAGCACCGGCAGCACCATCTTCGCGAACAGCGGCTGAATCGAGAACAACAGAAACGCCGACAGGAAGGTCGTCGCGGTGAAGAGCGCAACCAGGCCCATCCCCGCGGCCGCGGCGATTTCCGACCCGGCCGGCTGCAAGCTTCTACCGATCATTCACATCCTCGCAGACAGGCCGGGCCATCCATCCGGGCAGAAACCATCGCAGAGTGGATCAGGCTCCACCCGAGCTTACTCAATCACAAAAGGTCGGCCTACACCGTGACAGGTGATCCCACCTTCGGCACCACGACGTTTTGCCCGGCCATTTCGGCGACGAACGCATCTGCCGTCTGATCGATGATCGGGAATGTTCCGTAATGGCAGGGGAAGACGGTGCTGAAGCGGAAGAACTTCTTGCAGGCGTAGGCGGCCGTCCGTGCACCCATGGTGAAGCGATCTCCAATCGGCACGATGCCGATGTTCGGATGATAGAGCTCGTTGATGTGCTCCATTCCCGAAAACACGTCTGTATCGCCCATGTGGTAGACGGTCTTGTTCTCCCTTGTTTGCAGCACGATGCCGCACGGATGGCCCAGGTACACGCCGCCCGACGAGGAAGAATGGTGCGCCTGGGTCAATGTCAGGTCGAAGTCGGCGGTACGCACGGTCCCCCCGGTGTTCATGGGCTCGAGCTTTTGCGCCCCCTGGTTGCCGATGTGCATTGCCAGCTCGTAAACTGCGAAAAGGGTCGCATCGCGCGATTTGCAGATTTCCGCTGCGTCACCGACGTGGTCATCGTGGCCGTGGGTGAGGGCCACGTGGGTCACTCCTTTCGTCGCCTCATCCCAGGACACGCCCGATTTCTCGAACGTCGGGTTCCCCTTGAGGAAGGGATCGATGAGGATAACGCTGTTGCCGGTCTCAATTCGGAAGCAGGAGTGGCCGAACCAGGTAATCTTCATGAGGATTTCCCTTTATCACAAGCGACGTTACCGGTCGGGGGCAGTATAGGTCGGGCTTCGGATGCAACAACCCTTTCAATCACATGTGAGCAAAGCTTGTGGCTGAGAACTCTCTCGGCGAGACAATGACAGAGCCCGCGGACTTTGCCGCGCGGCTCGCCAAGGGTAAGCGCCTGCTGGGTCTCGACCTCGGAACAAAAACGATCGGAGTAGCGCTGTCGGACGTCACCCGAACCATCGCATCGCCAGCCGAGACGATTGCCCGTACCAAGTTCAAGGCCGACGCAGCTCGCCTCATCCAGCTCGCAGCGGAGCAGGACGTTGGCGGCCTCGTCCTCGGCCTTCCCCGTAATCTCGACGGAAGCGAGGGGCCGCGGGCCCAGGCCACGCGCGCGTTCGCCCGGAATTTCAACCGCGTTTCGCCGTTGCCAATCCTGCTATGGGACGAGCGCTGGTCGACCATGGCCGCCGAGCGCATGCTGATCGATGCAGATCGCAGCCGCAAGCGTAGGGGTGAGCTGATCGACAAAGTGGCCGCAGCCATTATCCTGCAGTCGGCGCTGGATCGGTTGAAGGCGTTTGAAGCGTCCTCTGTAGAGGAATGAGCTTTGCAATCTCGACGTGTAGTGAGAGTCTGTCCCAGCGTCGCGTAACCATTAAGTGATTCAAACCGCCTCCTGATCGCGAAGCAGCTCCAGGGCAGACCATTGCCATGACAAACGAGATTCCCAACCAGTCACCGCCCTTCGTGGACATCAATCTGTTCACCTCCGACGTTGCACTGCAAGAGGCGGTGGAGCGGGAAGGCGCGGACTATGCCCTCGAGCAGCTGACCGAGTTCGGGGCGGTGTGCGGGAGTGCCGAAGCCTTCGAGCGCGGACGTTTGGCGAACGAGTATCCGCCGCGCCTCAGGACACACGATCCGAAAGGCCGCCGTCTCGACATTGTCGAGTTTCATCCCGCCTATCACGCCTGCATGGCGCGGAGCATGGCGGAAGGACTCCACTGCTCCTCTTGGGAGCGTGACAAGACCGGCAATCCGCTCCCAGCCGCTAACGTTGCCCGAGCAGGTGCATTCTACATGGCGGCGCAGATGGAGGCGGGCCACTGCTGCCCGCTGACCATGACCAATGCCTCCGTTCCAACCCTTCGCCTTCAGCCCGAGCTGGCAAGGGAATGGGTGCCGCGCATCCTGTCGCGGAGCTACGACCCGTCGTTCCGGCCTGCCGCCAAGAAGAGCTCGGTCACGATCGGGATGGGCATGACCGAGAAACAGGGAGGAACGGATGTGCGCGCCAACACTACGCTCGCCGAGCCGGTCGCCAATGGCGGCCCTGGCGGGGAGTACATCCTTTCCGGCCACAAGTGGTTTTTCTCGGCGCCGATGTGTGACGCCTTCATGGTTCTGGCGCAGGCGCCCGGCGGGCTCTCCTGTTTTCTGGTCCCGCGACATCTGCCCGACGGCACGGTGAATGCGCTGCATCTGCAGCGGCTGAAGGACAAGCTCGGCAACCGGTCGAATGCTTCAGCGGAAGTCGAATTCCACGACGCGCTGGGCTGGCTCATCGGCGAGGAAGGGCGGGGCGTGCCGGCCATCATCGAGATGGTCACCTACACACGGCTGGATTGCGCCGTCGCCTCGGCGGGCCTGATGCGGCTGGCGCTCGCCATGGCCGTCCACCATGCACGACATCGGACCGTCTTTGGCCGTTTGCTCATCGATCAGCCGCTCATGGCCCATGTGTTGGCTGACATGGCCCTCGATGTGGAGGCGGCAGTTGCGCTTGTTTTCCGGCTCGCCCGCAGCTTCGACCGCATCGAGGATGAACGGGCGGCCGCCTGGCGCCGCCTTATGACGCCGGTGACGAAATTCTGGGTCTGCAAGATCGCGCCGGTGATGATCGGCGAGGCCATGGAATGCCTCGGCGGCAATGGATACGTCGAGGAAAATGGCATGGCGCGCATCTATCGGGAGGCCCCGGTCAACAGCATTTGGGAGGGCTCGGGCAACGTCATGGCCCTGGACGTGCTGCGCGTCCTGCAGCGCGAGCCGGATATCGCGCAATTGGTCCTTCAGGAAATCGCCCAGGCCACCTCCGACGATCGCCGGCTGGAGGCTGCACTCGACAGGGTCGCAAGTCTGCTTCACGAGCCCAGACTGCTCGATGTTCGTGCTCGAGAGCTCGTCGAGACGCTCGCGCTAACCGCCGCCGGTGCAATCCTGCGTATCCACGGCCATCCGGATGTGGCCGATGCCTTCATCGCGACGCGGCTGGCTGGTCCCCCGCGGCAGAGCTACGGCCAGGGACTGGAGTTCGCGAACACGGCCGCCATTCTGAGCCGGGTGCTTCCGTAGCGTTTACAGCTGGCTCACGGGCGGGGCCCAGGTCATCCGGGGCTGTTGCTGAATTCAGCGCACCACCACCCGCGAGATGACACGTCCGGCGTTGAGCGCCTGCCGCCACAACCGGCTCCAATCGAACCTGCCGCTCAGGCCACCGAGGCGGCGGACGAGGTTGGCACGCTGCGCCTCGGGGAGCAGGGCCGCGATGCGGCTCCAAACGGCGTCGACATTGTAGATGCCGACCGAGTCGTCCAGGCAGGCCGGAATGATGTCGTCGAGCGAGAAGCCGAGGTCGGCTCCCACTGCCTCCATAGCAGCCCGGATCGATTTGGCCTTCGGTCTCTCCGCCTTGTCGATGTCATAGGGCGGCGACCACTCCTGGAACGGCCGCAGCCGGTCGATGTGGCTCAACACCAGCATCATTGGCGGCCGGCGCCGGTTCGGATGCTCGGCGAAATAGCGTCGAATGGCTTCGATTGAGGCGCGGTCGATTTCCCGGTCCGCGCGGCTGGCATCGACAACCCAAACGATCAGATCGCTCTCCGCGGCTGCTTCGATAAGCTGCGTTGTCTCGGCCTCTCCACCCTGCAGGCCCGGACTGTCGATGATGAGTGCCGCTGGAAGCCCTTCCCGGCGTAGCTCGTAGGCCTGGAAGGATGGCGTCGCAGGCAGCGTGTCGACGGCGGCGCGCACCTCCTCGGACAGGGCATTGACGAGACTCGATTTGCCGGCGTTGAGCTGGCCGGCCACGAGCAGTCGCAAGGGCTCAGCAGCGCGCGCAGCGATTTCGGCTTGGTCACGCTGCGTCGCCGGGGTGACGTAACGTTCGAGCTCATCTGCCGTCACCCTTAGCCGTCCGCCATAGAGATCGATCGCGGCTCGGCCCACCTCCTCGACGAAACGCTCAGCCAGTTTGCGAATGATGTGCTCGCGGCCGATCTCGTACATGCGCCGCGAAAACTGCTCACGGATCTCGTGGGTCGCGGCGCTTACGGGATTGAGCAGACGGATAATCCGCCAGAGGTCGTACGCGCGTTCGGCATAGTCGATCAAGCCGCGCCAGCCATAGAGCTTGATGAGCTGGCCGACCGTGATTTGGTCCCCCAACGGAATGTTTTCGCGGAAGAACGGCCGCAGCTCTCCGGCGACCCTTTCGATCAGTGCCAGCGCCTCGGGCACGGT
>QGVC01000098.1 GCA_003242645.1 Pseudomonadota bacterium | reverse complement strand
TCAAGAGAGATGCAGGCATACGTAGAGGGATCCGGCTCCTGGGCTTCGATATTTTTATAACGGGGCCATGCTGGCCGGGTGGCTCAATCGCGGCTTGGCGCCGTCGCAGATCATCGTGCAGGATCCTGCGCCGCCGCCCGAAAGCGCCGAGCTCATTTCGCGGCATGGCATCGAGGTCCGGCAGCCGGGTGCGCCTCTGCCGGAGCCGCCCGCAGTCATCGTGGTCGCGGTCAAGCCGCAGATCATGGATCAGGTTTTTCCCGAGCTTGCGACGCAAGCCGGGCCGGAGACGCTGGTGCTGTCGATAGCCGCGGGGAAAACCATCGCGAGCTTCGAGGCGCACTTGCCGCCCGGGTCCGCCGTCGTTCGCTCCATTCCCAACACACCCGCAGCGATCGGCCGGGGCATCACAGTCTGTTGCGCCAACGCTCACGTTTCCCCGAGCCAGCGGGAGACCTGCCAGGCCCTCCTGTCGGCCATAGGCGAGGTCGGCTGGGTGGAGGATGAGGCTTTGATCGATGCGGCCACGGCCGTGTCTGGCTCAGGTCCAGCCTATGTTTTCCTGCTCGCCGAGTGCCTCGCCGAGGCTGGCCGCGCTGTAGGCCTCGATGCCGACTTGGCTAAGCGTCTGGCAAATGCAACTGTATCTGGCGCGGGCGAGCTGTTGCGGCAATCCGGGCTTGACCCATCGGTGCTGCGCCAGAACGTGACTTCCCCGGGTGGGACGACCGCCGCCGCCCTCAAGGTGCTCATGGCTGAGGACGGGCTGCAACCACTCCTGACTAGCGCCGTTGAGGCAGCGGCGAGGCGCAGCCGCGAATTGAGCGGCTGAGGTTGACATCAGCCTTTCAAACTCGCCGAGCGACCCTATGTCTTTCGGGCACGGAGGCTTGTCATGTTCGATCAGACACTACGCGGCCGGATCATCGAAGCGGCCATGAAGCTTGCGGCCGAGCGGCCCTGGAAAGACGTGACCCTGCTCGATATTGCCGAAGCAACCGGCGTCACTCTCGTCGATCTCAAGCGGGAGTTCTCCAGTAAGTCCGACATCCTTGCGGCCTTCACGCGGGCCGTCGACGACGAGGTCCTGCGGCGGGCGCCTAAGCGCGAGAGCACGACCAGCCGGCGTGACGCCCTGTTCGAGATCCTCATGACGCGCTTCGACGTGCTGGCTCCCTATAAGCAGGCACTCCGTTCGATCGCGGGCGATTGGCGCGTGCCCGATCCTGCATTCGTCTGCACCTGCCTCGCCTCCCAGCACTGGATGTTGCAGGCGGCCGGTATCGAGACCAGCGGCCTCGGGGGACGTGTGAAGGTCGGTGGGCTGGCTGGTCTCTACGCCTCGGTGTTTCGGACTTGGCTCGCGGATGACGATCCCGGCCTGGCGCGGACCATGGCAGCTCTAGACCGCCGCCTCCGCCGGGCCGAGCGGACGTTGTCCGACATCGAGGACATCAAAGCGTGCGCCTGCCGCATCATGGACAGGTTCGCCTGCATTGTGCGCCCGAGGCGGCACGCCGAAACCGGCGAGGAAACGGGGGCTGGGCCGCGGCCGGAGGAAACCTCTGGCGCGGGTATCTGACGCTGCACTGCTGAAATTGACAGGCGGACCTGTTGCGGTGCATCAAGCCGCCACAACCGTTCACTCCGGATTTCAGGGAAATTTGCGCCGTGCAGCAGAGGTGTGAGCCTTCGCCGACAATCACCTACGACGATTTCGCCAAGGTCGACATCCGGGTCGGCACCGTCGTGGAGGCGGAGCCGTACCCGGAAGCGCGGAAGCCGGCGATCAAACTGAAGATCGACTTTGGGCCAGAGATTGGCATCAAGAAGAGCTCAGCCCAGCTGACGGTCCATTACAAGCCCGAAGAGCTTGTCGGCCGCCAGGTGGCTGCCGTGGTCAACTTTCCTCCGCGCCAAATCGGCAAGTTCATGTCGGAAGTGCTGACGCTCGGTTTCCCGGATGCCGATGGCGCTGTCGTTCTGATTGGCCCCGACAAGAAGGTCCCGAATGGCGGCAGGCTCTTCTGATCCGCTTGCCGACCCATCGAGCGCGCCAACTCAGGTCGGCTGAGTGCCATCGGAGGAGACGACGAACTGCTCCATCGGCTTTTTGAGCCGCATCGACACGACCCCGTGCGGTGTGTGAATTGCGAGGCCGATGATCTGCACGTGGTGAATTTGGAACTCCTGGCCGTCCACCGAGAACGTGTGCACCTTACCCAGGTACTCTGCGATCAGCATCCGCCCGACTACGCAGCGGGGTACCTCGGTGCCAGCATTGATCTGCTCGATGGCCGTGTTGAGCGGTTCCCCGTTTCTGGTCAGCGTAATGACCGCGTCGATGTCCGAGGGCTTGTCGCAGACCAATCCGCTGGTCGTGAAGATTTCGCCCTTCTTGAGGTTTGCGGCGGATTGACTGAACTCCGGTGCTGATTGCGCCATATCGAATTCAGCCGCCGAGGCAGTCGTGGAGAGGGCAACAGCAATGGCAGCCGCCGCAGCCCACCGGACAAGGTTGATCACGGTTGGCCTCCATTTCTTGTCGCGCTGTTAACCAGTGCTGTCCGAGAGAGTTCCGGCGGCTTTATCCAGCCGTGTCTACCAACAGCAG
The DNA here is from genome assembly GCA_003242645.1 of Pseudomonadota bacterium. The sequence goes on along the minus strand of QGVC01000098.1, from coordinate 8,059 downwards.
CCAACCGGCAGCTTCCAGCGGCGGAGATTTCGAGATCGGGGCTGAGGGACTGCCGAATTATGCTCGCAGGGCGCTTATCTCACCGCTGCGAGTTACTGAATGGCAATATCCCGCGGGTTACCATCCAACCTGCGGCCCAACCGCATCACTACTCAATTCAATTCTCATGTGAAGACAAGTCAGCTCTGAGCTGAACTACGCCGCCTCGGAGTCGCCAAAGAGCTATCGTCTTTGCTATCAATGATCGGATCACAGACTCGGTGGAAGGGCGCTGGGGCGCCCCATCAGAGAGGGGCCATGCAGACTCGGCAGCTTTTGCTTGGAATGGCCTGCCTGGGCGTTGCTGCAGTAGCGACCGTGGTTGAGACGGCTACGGCGCAGCAAATGACAGCCGTTGCTCCGGCTCCGGAGCAAAGCGCCGAGGATGATCCCCCGTCTCTCCTGGGAAGCTACCTTGCCGCCCGATTCGCTCGCGAGCAGCGCGACACGGCGGCGGCCGCCGATTTCTACTCCAAAGCGCTGAGCCGCGATCCCGAGAACGAGCTGCTCATCGAGCAGACGTTCCTGATGGAAGCCACCGAGGGGGACTGGGTGCGAGCGATCGAGCTTGCTCAGATCCTCGTGGCTAATCAGAGCACGCACCGCATGGCGCGTCTCGTGCTCGGGCTGAACGCGTTCAAGACGGGCAACTACGAGGCAGCCGACCAGCATTTCCGCGCCGCGAGCTCGGGCCCGATCGGAGAGCTGACCGCCTCATTGGCGCGTGCGTGGGTCAAGCTGGCGATTGGCGACGTCGACGGCGCCTTGGCGTTGCTCAACACGAAGCAGCAGGCGGAGTGGGCCCAGTTCTACGTCCGCTACCACCGTGCACTCATCGCCGATCTTGGGCGGCGGCCGTCAGAAGCGAGGAAGGCGTACGACCTCGTGTTCAAGATGGACGCACGGACGCCGCGGACGGCTATGGCCTATGCCCAGCACTTGGCCAAGAACGGCAACCTGAAGCTCGCCAAGGCGATCCTGAGGGAGCACCTGAGCAAGACCGGAGGTGACGGCCATCCGACGTCGCGTGATCTATACAACCGTCTGAACGCGGGCGAGAAGGTCTCGCTCATCGTCAACACCGTAGAGGAGGGCATGGCCGAGGTCTTCTACGGGCTTGGCGAGGCGCTGACGGGTGAAGGCGGCGTCAGTATTGGCGCCCTCTATTTGCAGATGGCGCTTTACCTCCGGCCGGACTTCCCGTTCGCGCTGGCGGCATTGGCCAACGTCTACGAGACCACCAAGCGGCATGAGGAAGCGATTGCCGTTTACGAGCGAATTCCTCCCGGCACCCCGCTCGAGACGTCTGTCGAGATCCGCAAGGCGATTAACCTCAACCTCCTGGAGCGGACGGACGAGGCCAAGGCGCTGCTCGACAAGCTGCTCGAGAAGAAGCCCGACGACCTGCGGGTGCTGGACGCCATAGGCACAATTCTGCGCGGGCGGAAACGCTACGAAGAAGCGATCGAGTATTACACGAGGGCCATCAAGCTCATCGACAAGCCCGAGAAGCGGCACTGGGTCTACTGGTATGCGCGCGGCACGTGCTACGAGCGGATCAAGCAGTGGCCGAAGGCAGAGGCCGATTTGCAGAAGGCCCTGCAACTCAATCCCGACGAGCCGCTGGTGCTCAACTACCTTGGCTATTCCTGGATCGATCAGAACCAAAACCTGAAAAAGGGCCTGGAGCTGATCGAGAAGGCCGTGGCGTTGAAGCCGGATGACGGCTACATCGTCGACAGCCTTGGTTGGGCCCACTACAAGCTGGGCAACTATGAGGAAGCGGTCCGATTCCTGGAGCGCGCCGTGGAGCTCAGGCCCGAGGATCCCGTTCTCAACGATCACCTCGGAGACGCGCTGTGGCGCGTGGACCGGAAGCGGGAGGCCCGGTATCAATGGCAGCACGCGCTGACCCTGAACCCCGAGCCGGAAGAGGTGGAGAAGATCAAGGCCAAGCTGAAAAATGGCTTGCCCGATGAGCCCGCCGCGGAAACACCTGCAAAGAGCCGCCAGGCGGCAAGAGACGCGAGGAGCGAAAAGCAGGCTCGTTGAGAGCTAGTCTCTGGAACACCGGTTGATTTGGCGCTCGCCCGGTCTAGGCGCATGGCTGAAGGTGAACGGGTGGACAAACCGGGCAACATCGTCGAGCGCGCGCGCGCCAAGATCAATCTGACCTTGAGCGTGGTCGGGCGGCGGGCGGACGGCTACCACGAGCTGCGAAGCCTGGTCGTATTCGCTGACGTTGGCGACACGGTAACGCTCCAGCTCGGCTCCTCTCCCAATGTGTCGGTTGCAGGGCCGTTCGGTGCCGACATCACAGGCCGCAACCTCGTTGCTGAAACGCTAGCCAAGCTCGGGCAGAGGGAGCCCCGATTGCAGCTTGGTTCTGTGGAGATCGAGAAAAACCTGCCTGTTGCGGCCGGTCTCGGCGGAGGCTCTGCCGATGCTGCGGCTCTGCTGCGCGCCATCCGGCGTGCCAATCCCGAAAACGCCGACACGTTCGACTGGATCGGGTTCGCGGCGGAACTTGGGTCCGACGTGCCGGTGTGCTTCGTAAATCGGCCGTCGCTGATGTGGGGAAGGGGCGAGAAGGTTCTTCCGCTGACGAGTTTGCCATCACTGGCAGCGGTTCTGGCGAACCCTGGAGTGCCCGTTCCGGCGGACAAGACCACGCAAGTCTTCCGGCGGCTTTCGGCTCCACCGATCCCCGAGACATTGCCTGATCCGGAGCCACCGCCGTCTATCACGCGGGCCGAGGACGCCATTGCCTATGCTCGAGCCCACACGAACGATCTCGCAGAGCCGGCGCGCGACGTGATTCCTGCTTGCCGGGAGGTCGAAGCCGCTCTTGCGTCCTGTGACGGTTGCCAGCTGGCTCGCATCTCGGGTGCTGGCCCGACGTGCTTCGGGCTTTTCCTCTCCACCGAGGCAGCGCAGGCGGCTGCTCAACAGCTTTCGCGGTCCCATCCGAATTGGTGGGTACGGTCCGTTACGCTGGGGTGACAACCGAAACCTTAGTCCCTGTGTTCGGGGACACTGCCGCGTGTTAGAGATGCGGCACGTGAGCTTTCGGGACCAACGGATCAGGGCAATAGCGATGCGGCTCCAGGGCAAGATCGCATTCTGCACAGCATCTGGCGCTGGGATTGGGCGGGCAACGGCGATTGCGTTTGCGCGAGAGGGTGCACGCGTGATCGCCACTGACATCGATGCGAAAAAGCTGGAAGGCTTGAAGGAGGAAGGCGTCGCCGAATGCCTGGAGCTCGATGTTCGCGATACAGCTTCCATCGAGGCGCTGGCGAAGCGTTTCTCGCCTGTCGATATCCTCTTCAACGCAGCCGGCTTCGTTCACCACGGCACGGTGCTCGACTGCACGGACGAGGAGTGGGATTTCGCGTTCGATCTCAACGTCCGCTCCATGCATCGCACGATCAAGGCCTTCCTGCCGGGCATGCTGGAGAAGGGAAGCGGGTCGATCATCAACGTCGCGTCTGCCGCTAGCTCCATTCGGGGCATCCCGAACCGATACGTTTACGGGACAACGAAGGCGGCGGTGATCGGGCTGACCAAATCCGTCGCGGCGGATTTCATCCGAAGGGGCATCCGCTGCAACGCCATTTGTCCTGGCACCATCCAGTCGCCTTCGCTTGAGGAGCGGATCAGCGCGCTTGCGAAAACGGTCGGGAGCGTCGAAAAGGCCCGGCAAATGTTCATCGAACGGCAGCCGATGGGGCGCCTCGGGTTGCCCGAGGAGGTGGCTGCCCTAGCCGTTTATCTCGCCTCGGACGAAAGCGCCTTCACGACCGGCACCACCATGCTCGTCGATGGAGGTTTTGCGTTGTAACGGGGCGTGGCAGAGCCTTGGCCTGACGGCCAGAAGGTCAAGGCGATTGGAACTGTCTTCTTTCGGATCGATGGTCCCTGCAACTCCAACCTGATTGCCGAGGCTTGAGACAGATGCCGCGCTTTGCTGCAAATCTCAGCATGATGTTCACTGAGGTGCCTTTCCTGGACCGCTTCGAAGCAGCAGCGAAGGCGGGTTTCAAGGCGGTCGAATTCCTCTTCCCTTACGAGCACCCGGCAGAGGAAATCGCGGCGCGCCTGGAAGCCAACGGCCTTACGCTGGTGCTTTTCAATTTGCCGCCTGGAGATTGGACCAAAGGCGAGCGCGGGCTCGCGGCGTTGACCGGACGGGAGGCCGACTTCGAGGCTGCGTTACGCGAAGCCCTCAAATATGCGGAAGCGCTCCGGTGTCCCCGCGTTCACGCCATGGCCGGCCTCGTTCATCACGGCACCTCGCGTGCGACCTACGTTGCAAACCTGAGAAAAGCTGCGCGTATGGCGAAGGATTTTGGGGTCGAAGTGATCATCGAGCCGATCAATACGCGCGATATTCCAGGCTACTTCCTGAACCACACGAGCGAGGCGCGGGCGATCATTTACGAGGTTGGAGAGCCGAACCTGGGGCTCCAGTTCGACATCTATCACCGGCAAATCGTCGAAGGCGACGTTGCGACCGCGATCCGTGAGTACGCTCACCTGACGCGCCATTATCAGATCGCCAATCCTCCGGATCGAGGCGAGCCGGACGAGGGTGAGCTCAACTACGCGTGGCTGTTCAAGCTGATCGATGAAACCGGCTTTGATGGCTGGATTGGTTGCGAATACCGGCCGCGGCGCGGCACGATCGAAGGATTGAAATGGGTTGAGAGATGCGGCGTTCGCCTCGGCTGAACCCGCCCTGGAAGCTCGACCCCTAACGACCCGAGGGAGGAGCAACGTCCATGAAAATCTTGATCACCGGCGGTGCTGGCATGATCGGCCGAAAGCTAGCGCAGCGGCTCGCGCGTGATGGCAGCCTCGCGGGAAGACCGATCACCAGCGTTGTGCTGCATGATGTCGTGGAAGCCCCGCGCTGCCCCGACTGCCCCTTTCCGATGACTGTCAAGGTGGGCGACCTCTCGCGCCCAGGAGAGGCCGAAGAGCTGGTAGCCGACAGGCCGGATGTGATCTTCCATCTCGCCGCCGTTGTCTCGGGCGAGGCGGAGCTGGATTTCGACAAGGGCTATCGCATCAACCTCGATGGCACGAGGTATCTGTTCGAAGCCATTCGCAAGGCCGGCAATAAGCCGCGTGTGGTGTTCACCAGCTCCATCGCTGTGTTCGGCGCGCCGTTTCCCGAGGCGATCGGCGATGAATTCTTCACGACGCCGCTGACCTCCTACGGGACTCAAAAAGCCATCTGTGAGCTGCTGCTGGCCGATTACACCCGCAAGGGATTTCTCGACGGCATCGGCATCCGGCTTCCGACGATTTGCGTGAGGCCGGGCAAGCCCAACAAGGCCGCTTCGGGCTTTTTCTCCAGCATCATCCGCGAGCCGCTGGCCGGGCAGGAGGCCGTGCTTCCCGTTTCCGAGGATGTACGCCACTGGCACGCCAGCCCGCGGGCCGCTGTCGGCTTTCTGCTGCACGCCGCGGCGCTCGACGGCGAGGTTGTCGGCCCCAGGCGCAACCTGACCATGCCGGGCGTCTCTGTAACCGTCGGCGAGCAGATCGAGGCTCTGCGCAAAGTCGCTGGCGATAAGGTCGTAGCGCGCATTCGTCGCGAGCCGGACCCGCTGATCATGCAGATTGTTTCCGGCTGGCCGCGTAACTTCGACGCGCGGCGGGCTATCGAGCTCGGCTTCAGGGCGGACTCGAGCTTTGAAGAGATCATCCGCATACACATCGAGGACGAGCTCGGCGGCAAGATAGCATGATTGTGAAGGGCTGAGGGTTCACCAACGCGAACCTCCCCTGGTAAGGGCGTTCTTCGGCCCCCATTTGTTGAACGATGCGAAAGCAATAGAACAATTGGCTACCATCACGTGCGAGGCGCCCACCACCTTTACGCCTCCGGCTGACAGAAGAAGGAGCTTATCCCATGCCGTCCGGCATGAGGCAGTCAGTGTACCGACGAGAGGCCTTTCACCCTAATGGCGCCACAGTGTTCGGCGCTAACGTTCTGTCGATCACGCGAGGAGCAACCGCGCGATGGCGACGTTTGAGGTCGGGACCGAAATGTTAGTCGCGTTCCGTTGGGGCGAGCGAGGGGCCGTTTTCGGTAGGGCCGCGTTCGTACCTCTCAGGAGGTGTGCGGTTGGCCCAGCCGATCGAAAAAGCAGCACCGACGATTACGTCGCCTTAACAACTGCCTTGGGCAGATTTGTTACGACGAGATGATTCATCGAGGACCACTATGGCGAACGGTTCAGACGCAGTGCTGGGTGTGACGCGGGACGCGACGACAGCTTCCGACGCGCAGTCGGAAAACATTTCGGCGCGAGCACCCTGGCACGAGCGTCATCCATTGAATGGCCAGGCCAATGGCGCGCGGTCGAACGGTGCCGGGATCGCTTCTCGTGAGCTGCAGGCGCAAGACGACGCCGCTCCGGTGTTCCGGGATCGGGCGCGGACCATCCTGCCGGTCGAGTATCAGGGCCGCGAGGTCGTTTTCGAGGCCTATGCCTACGAGGATGACTCGGCCTCCTATCAGGCGCTGGCGCTCGTTCACCGCGCAACATCGTCAAGTGCGGACGAGCTGCCCCTTGTGCGCGTGCACAGTGGCTGCGCCACGGGCGACATCTTCCATTCTCTCCGCTGCGACTGCCATGCCCAGCTCCAAAAGGCGATAGGGCGGGTCATCGAAAGCCGGATTGGCGCGATTATCTATCTGCCGCATCATGAAGGGCGCGGCATCGGCCTTGTCGCGAAGATAAAGGCATATGCGGAGCAGGACCGCGGCCTCGACACCGTGGATGCGAATATTTCAATCGGCGCGCCCGTCGATGCCCGAGACTACACTTTGGCGGCGAAGATCCTCAAAGACCTGGGCTTTACAGAAATCAGGCTGCTCACGAACAATCCTTTGAAAGTCGAGGCGCTTCAGCGGCTCGGAATCAAGGTCGCCGAGCAGATCCAGCACGCAACATCGCCATCACGCTACAACGCGCGTTATCTCGCGACCAAGCGGGAGAGAATGGCTCACAAGCTGTGATGAGCGGCTGCTCGTCCGCGCCAGATCGAGCGCGACCGTTTCCGTCGGAAGATCCTGTTCGCGCGGCTTACAAAAGCCTGACCCGCTGGCAGAAGTTGCCAAGCGTGCTAAGGAGTTGCTTCTGTTCAACGTAAGGCACGGGGAGAAGCCCATGACCATCACACGTCGCGAGACAACGGAGATCCTATCCAACGTGGTGGAGGCGAACGGCTTCGTGTTCACAGCCGGCATTACGGCCAAAGATACAAGCCGGGACGTGAAGGGGCAGACCGAGGAGATCCTCAAAGAGATCGAGAGACTCTTGGGCTTGTGCGGCACGGACAAGAGCAAGATCGTCTCTACAACCATTTGGGTGTCCGACATTCGGCATCGCGAGCCGATGAATGAAGTCTGGCGGGCCTGGACGGGCGGCAAGGACCTGCCGGCACGTGCTTGTGTGGAAGCGAAGCTCGCGGACCCGCGGCTTTTGGTCGAAATCGCTGTTATTGCCGCGAAGTAGTTATTCATAACGGGGCCGGATTAGCTGAACATCTTCCGGCCCACCCCCCAGACAGACTCATGAGCAAGAGCCAACGCAAGCCTCCTGCCCGGCGCGCGCAGTTCAAGCACTTCACCGTAATTCCTACGCGCTGGATGGACAACGACGTCTACGGCCACGTCAATAACGTGGTGTACTACTCGTATTTCGATACAGTTGTTAATCGGTATCTGATCGATTTTTGCGGCCTCGATTATCACTCAGGTGAAACCATCGGCGTCGTCGTTGAGACCAGTTGTCGCTTTCACCGCTCCTTCTGCTTTCCCGAGGACATCGAAGCCGGTTTACGCGTCGCCCATATCGGCAACTCGTCGGTCCATTACGAGATAGGACTGTTCGGCGTTGGTGAGGACGAGGCTCGCGCTGATGGCTATTTCGTGCATGTGTACGTCGATCGGGCGACACGCCGGCCAACCCCCATACCCGATTATATGCGGGCCGGACTG
>QGVC01000097.1 GCA_003242645.1 Pseudomonadota bacterium | reverse complement strand
GTCGAGGTGCCCCTCTGCCACCGCACGCCCGAGGCGGGTGACGCTCTCCGGAGTGGTGCCGTAAGCTCGGTCCCCGATGATCTCGTGCGATCCCGGCGCGGGGATGTCGAGGACCGGCACGCAATTCGTATTGATACCCAAGTCCCTCAAGTCAGCGGCTATGAGGCGCGCCACCAAGCGAGCCGTCGCCTCTGCGTGCTCAAAATCGGCCTCCGCCAGCCGGGCGTACGCAGCGGCCGGCGGCAGGTCGCGCCAAGTTGGCGGCATCAGGCGCCGGACGCGGCCACCCTCCTGGTCGATCAAGACCAGAATATCATGCTCGCCAATGGCCTCCTTGGCCTCGGAGATCAGCCTTCGCACCTGATCGGGCGTCTCGCAGTTCCGGGCGAAGAGGATGAGCCCGCACGGCCGCACGTCCGCGAGAAACCGCGCCTCATCGGGTGTCAGGTGTGGCCCCGAAAGACCAGTGATGAGGGAAGCACGCATTGCCGCAGGCTATATCGACCTGTAGCAGAAATTGCGGCAGGACACGTTGACGCGAAAACGGGCGCGGTTCGACTACCGCGTGACGGCAAACGTACCGCACGCCGGCACACTTCTGCTTCGCGCCTTCGGCGGGTGGGCGGAGGCCTTCGCTTCAGTACGTCGTTATCCAGCAGCCCTCGAACCCTGCCGACTTGAGCTGACCGCAGAGATCGGCTGCCGCCTCACGCGACCCCGGTGGGCCGACGACGACCCGATACATCGTCCCAAGGCCACGGGCACTGAGATCGGCTTCCTGGACGTCCGGGATCTTGTTCCGCAGCACGTGGGCATACTTCTGCTGAAGGTCCGCGAACGTCTTGAGCGCGTCGATGCGGCTCTTCTGCGAGGCCAGCACGGCAACATAGCCGACTGGCTGCGACTTTTGCGCTGGAGCTGAAGCTGTCTGCCTCGGTGCGGGCTGTGCCGCTTTCGGCTGCGGTGCAGCCTGGCGGCTCGAGGTGGAAGCCGGTGTCACGGTGGCGCTCCGCACCGGAAGCGGCGGCACGTCGACCGACTGCCGGCTCGCCGACTCGGCGGCAGAAGGAGAAGGCTGAGGATCAGCTCTGGCGATGATTTGCGGCACCTGAGGCGCAGGCGGGACTTGAGCCGCTTCGACGCGCTCCTCGCGCTCCGGCGGCTGTACAGGCGGCAAGCCGAAGCCATTGACGATGGTCATGCCGGGCACCGAGACGGTTGGTGGCGGCAGTCTCGGCTCTGTTGGCGGAGCGATCGAGCCATCCCGGCCCACTACAATGGTCGGCACCCGGCGCACCCCGGTCTCGTTTGAATCGAGCGTGCTGGCACGCGCGGAGCCGCTCGTGCTGCTGCTCGAGCTGTCGGACCCGAGCCGCCCCATCAGCTTGCTGTCGGAGTGCGCGAACTGGCGGCCACCCGGATCTTCCGGCTGTGATTTTGCGGGCCGTGTATCCGCCTTGATAACAGGAGGTGTGCCGCTGGCTGACGGGCCAACGATGATCTTGTACGCGTAAGCCAATCCACCACCGGCCACGATAGCGCCAATCAAGGCCAAGCTGATCAGCAGACCACGCCGGCGACGCGGCTCCTCGTATTCGTAATCGTCGAACTCCTCGGAGTCAGGGTCTCCAAATTCTTGATGATGCTCGACGGGCAATGTCTCGTTGCCGCTCTGCCCATAGTAATCCGCAGAGCCATTGCCCGGACCGTAGCCGTAGCCCTGTGGATTTTGCCAATGGGACTCGAAGTGAGTGTGATGGCTGGGTAGCTCGCCCTGCCCATAGTCAGACTGCTGCCTATCCGCGGAGGGCATGTAGCTCCCGAGATCATAGTCCCGCGGATCATTCCGCGGCGCGGAGGCGGTCTGACCGTAGTGCTGTTGCCACCCGTGGCTTTGCACCGATTGGAGCTGATCGCGTAGAGTCGTATGGGTGCGCCTCGCCTGGCCAGGGGTCTGCAGCCGCGACAGCTCCTGGTCGTTGCGATAGCCGGCCGCCTGGCTACGAAGATGATCTTCGAAGCGGGAGCCGTAGGGGCTCGGCTGGTGGCCCGAGCCATAGTGTGACGACTGGTCCCCGAAAAACGGCGGGTGCCGATTGGGAGCCGTAAAGGCCTGATGGGCGGTCCCTGAGTCCGGCGAATGACCGTGCTGGCCGTATTGATCGTGGGACGGATAATATCCGTGACCACCCTGGTGTTGCGGGTAATGATAGCCCGACGTCTGATGGTCTGGCTCAGCGTGCTGAGGATGAGCCGCGGGATGCGAATGGTGCTGCGGAAAAATCGGAGGCCAATGAGCGGGTTGATGAGACGGGGTCTGGCCGGGCAGGTTAGAATCGGCAGGATATGGCCAATCCTGATGGTGGCTCTCCCCCCGAGTCACCGGACCGTTCGACCGTGACATCTCCGATTTCCTTCGCACCCTCTACGCGCCCCTTCGAATCATGCCGATTATCTCATTTCCTCAGGGGCCTGCACACCTAGGACCGAAAGTCCAGACGCGATAACATCCTGTAAAGCGGCGACAAGAGCAAGTCTCGCGACTGTAACCCCGCGGTCGTTTGGTTGTATGAAGCGCAATTGTGGCGATTCATTGCCGCGAGCCCAGTGTTGGTGAAATGCAGATGCCAGATCAAAGAGGTAGAAAGGAAGCCTGTGGGGTTCTCGCTCGCGCGCAGCACTTTCAATGACCCGCGGATAACGTGCCAGTCGCTTGACAATGTCGATCTCTCCTGGGTCCTTCAATCTTCCAAGGTCGGCCTTAACAACCTCTGAACGGTCCAGGCCGGGGAAGATATCCTGCACGTTGCGGAATACCGACGCGGCGCGTGCGTGGGCATACTGAACATAAAATACAGGATTGTCCTTTGACTGCTCGACAACCTTGGCGAGATCGAAATCGAGCGGCGAGTCATTCTTGCGCATCAACATCATGAACCGGACCGGATCGCGCCCGACCTCGTCGACGACATCACGCAGAGCGACGAAGGTTCCGGCGCGTTTGGACATCCGAACTGGCTCGCCGTGCCGCAACACTTTCACAAGCTGGCAAACAGGCGTCGCAAAGCTCGCTTTGCCATCGGAGAGTGCAGCCACCGCCGCCTTCAGCCGAGGGATGTACCCGATGTGATCAGCCCCCAGCACGTTGAGGTAATGGTCGTAGCCGCGCTGCAGCTTGTTGTAGTGGTAGGCGACGTCGTAGGCGAAGTAGGTGTAGCTGCCGTCGGACTTCATCAGTGCCCGATCCATGTCGTCGCCGAACGCCGTGGAGCGGAACAAGGTTTGCTCGCGATCCTCCCAGTCCTCGTCGTCGTGCCCTTTTGGACGGGGCAAGCGGCCCTCGAATATGTAGCCCTTGCGACGCAGCAGCTCGATGGCCTCCTTCACTTGATCGCGGCCGCCGGCGGTCAACGAGCGCTCCGAAAAGAAGATGTCATGATGCACGCCCAAGGTGGCGAGATCGTCCTTGATCTGATCTAATAGCTCCGTGACCGCGGTTTCGCGCACTATGGGCAGCCACTCCGACTCGGGCATATCCAGCAGCGCCCGGCCATACTTTTCGGCAAGTTTCGCTCCAATGGGCTTCAGGTACTCGCCGGGATAGAGACCTGGCGGGATCTCGCCGATCTCCTCGCCGAGCGCCTCGCGGTAGCGCAAGTACGTGGAGCGGGCGAGCTTCTCCACCTGGCTGCCGGCATCGTTCACGTAGTACTCGCGCGTGACCTCGTAGCCGGCGAACTCCAGCAAGTTGCAAAGCGTGTCCCCGAACACGGCGCCGCGGCAGTGACCCACGTGCATGGGTCCGGTGGGGTTGGCGGACACGTATTCCACATGTACGCGTTGGCCCTGGCCGATCGAGGTCCGCCCGTAGTCCTTCCCCTGCTCGAGGATGCTCGACACGAGCTGCTGCCAGATGCGGGGTGCCATTGTCAGATTGAGAAACCCGGGCCCCGCCACCTCGACCCGAGTGAAAGCGTCGTGCCCCTGCAGTTTCTCGGCGATCAGCTCAGCGATATCGCGCGGCTTCATTCGCGCAGGTTTGGCGAGCGTCATGGCAATGTTCGACGCAATATCGCCATGCGCCGGATCGCGCGGCTCCTGTAGCTCAACCTGCGCAATGGAAAGATCAGCCGGGAGCTTGCCTTCGGTTAGAAGGGTCTGAAGCGCGCTGCGGATCAGCTGCTCGACTTCCGCGAATACGTTCATCTGCCAGTCCTTGAGAAGCGCGATCGCTCAAGGGGCTTGCCTGCCCCGAACGTGTGTAGGCGCCCGGGCTATCGCAATTCCGGGGTAGCGTCAAACAGGCGCCGATGCTCGGAGATGGCATAGCGGTCGGTCATACCGGCGACAAAGTCACCGATGAGCCGGATGCGCCGGCGCGGATCCAATGTGTCCGCCTCCGCCTCCCACGGTCCCGGCATGGCGCTGGGGTCTTGTTGGTAGCGCCCCACGAGATCGCGGACGATGCTCTCTGCCCGATCCATGATGCTCATGACCCGCGGGTGACGGTAGAGCCGCGCATAAAGGAACGCTTTCAGCTCTTTCACGGCCTCCGCCATAGGCTCCGAGAACAGGACGACGGGGCGGCCCGCCTGCCGGATATCGTCCGCGGTCTCCGGAGCGAGCGCGGCAAGCTGCCGTCTCGATTCCCCCACGACATCCGAGATGAGCACCGTAATGAGCTGCCGCGTTACGCCGTAGATCCGGCGCGACGCATCGATGGCAGGTGTCCGCTCGAGCTCGTCGAGAATGGGCACCAGAAGATCCAGGTTGCGCAGATCATGGAGGGCGATCAGCGATGCCCGCAGGCCGTCGTCGATGTCGTGCGTCATCCAGGCGATCTCATCGGAGATCGCGGCTGCCTGCGCCTCCGCTGATGGCCAGGCATCGAGGGCTAAGTCCATCTGAAACGAGCGAAGGGCGTGCAGCAGGACCCGGTCCCCCGGCCTGTTGCTCCCCTGTGGCGGCCCATTGTGCTTGATCAGGCCCTCCAGCGTCTCCCACGTCAGGTTCAAGCCATCGAACAAGGGGTATTTCCGCTCCAGCCGCGTTACGAGCCGGAAGCTTTGGACATTGTGGTCGAAGCCGCCGACCTCCCGCAGCGCCTCGTCCAACGCCCGCTCGCCCGCATGGCCAAACGGCGGATGCCCCAGGTCATGCGCCAGCGCCAACGCCTCGGCCAGATCCTCATCTAGGCACAGCTGGCGGGCGATGGTTCGCGCGATCTGAGCGACCTCCAGGCTGTGGGTGAGCCGGTTTCGGTAATGGTCGCCTTCGTGGAAGACGAACATCTGCGTCTTGTAATTGAGCCGGCGAAAGGCCGTGGAGTGCAGGATCCGGTCACGGTCGCGCTGCAACGGGCTGCGCGTCGGGCATTCCGGCTCGGGATGAAGGCGGCCACGGCTTGGGATTTGGCTTGCCGCATAGGAAGCCAAAGCACGGGCGCCGGGCGGTAGCTCGGCCCCATATCCCCAATTCCGGTGTTGCTGCTCCATCGGCCTTCCACTTGGAGAAAACTGCCCGCGCGCTTATTTTGAGTCCCGTTCACGGGATTGGCGCGATTCCGCCTCAGGTGCAAACCGCAGCGCGCCGATCCAGCCTCAGTGAACGCAGTGGAGGTTACCGGGATCGATGTCCGACAGCGCTACGACCGAAGCGCCCATTACGCTAACCGAGAAAGCGGCTCGCCGCATCAACGAGATCGTTGCTGACGAGCCGACCAACAAGCTGCTGCGCGTGAGCGTCGAAGGCGGTGGCTGTTCCGGTTTCCAGTACAAATTCGACCTTGTGGCCGAACGGGAGCCGGATGACTTGGTCGTCGAGCGGGATGGCGCGACCGTGCTGATCGACCCGGTCTCGCTCATGTACATGGCCGGGTCGGAGATCGACTTTGTCGACGACCTCATCGGGGCGTCGTTCAGGGTGAAGAATCCGAACGCTGTCGCTGGCTGCGGCTGCGGGACGAGTTTTACGATTTAAGTTGCAGCGAATAGCGAATCGGATGCATCACGGCGCGTGTTCAGCATTCTCGCTCGGCATTCGCTATTCGCCCGCTGATCGGTTCAATCCTTCGCCCGCTCGATGTAGCTGCCATCCGCCGTCGAGACAACGACGCGGGTGCCGGCGGTGATATGCGGCGGGACCATGATCCGCATGCCGTTTGAAAGCACAGCCGGCTTGTATGAGGAAGCAGCCGTCTGGCCCTTCACGACGGGATCGGCCTCGACAACCTCAAGTGTCACCCGAGGCGGCAGCTCAATAGCAACCGGGGTGCCCTCGTAGAGGCTGATCGTGCAGGTCATGCCTTCCTGGAGGAAGGCGGCCTGATCACCGACGATGTCCTTCGGAACGGTGATCTGCTCGTACGTCTCCGGATGCATGAAGGTGTAGCCGGTGTCGTCCTCGTAAATGTAATTGAGCTCGCGTTCGTCGAGATAGGCGCGCTCCACCTCTTCGGTCGTGCGGAAACGCTCCGTTACCTTGACGCCGTCTGATATGCGGCGCATCTCCAGGTGCGTCACCGGCGTTCCCTTGCCGGGATGGATGTTTTCAGCTTTGAGCACGACGCAGAGCTTGCCGTCGATCTCCACCACGTTGCCCTTGCGGATCGAGCTTGCAATGACTTTCGCCACGTATCTCTCCGTTAATTTCAGCGAGGCCCGCGGCCGGCGCGAGCGCGCGACTCTGCAGGGCGATATCCAAGGTGCCGCGGTTCATAACCTGATCAGGCCGCGAGGCCAAGGCCGGGTGTGCCCCTGCCCCAGCCCGATTGGCGGAGAGCCGAGATACTGATGCCTCCGCCACATACCCAACCATCCCCCTGGTGGGAGGCCGACCGCCACGCAGATCGGCGCCCGTTTCTCATGGCGCGCAATCGCATCAAGGCTGCGGTGCGACGCTGGTTTGAGGACCAGGGCTTCGTCGAGGTCGACACGAGCGTCCTGCAAGTCTCGCCCGGCAACGAGGCACATCTGCATGCGTTCCGGACGGAGCTGATCAGGCCGGACGGGAGCAGCCAGACCCTGTATCTCCACACCTCGCCCGAGTTCGCCTGCAAGAAGCTTCTGGCTGCTGGAGAGCGGCGCATCTTCTCGTTGACCCCCGTCTTCCGCAATCGAGAGCGTGGGGCTCTCCATCACCCCGAGTTCACGATGCTGGAGTGGTATCGCGCGGGCGAGGATTACGAGGTGTTGATGGCGGACTGCGAAGCGCTTCTGCAAGTGGCTGCCGCAGCTGCCGGAGCGAGCGCTTTCACGTTCCGCGACATCTCGGTATCCCGCACCGCCGAACCGGAGCGTCTGACGGTTGCCGAGTGCTTCTCGCGCTATGCGGACATTGACCTGCTGGCGACCACTCCAAACGGGGAGACGGATCGCGACGCTCTGGCGCGGGCCGCGATTTCCGCAGGGGTGCGTGTCGCCGCGGACGATACCTGGGCGGACATCTTCAGCCGCATTCTTGTGGAGCGCGTCGAGCCGCACCTCGGTCGCGAACGGCCCACATTTCTGACGGAGTATCCCATCAGCGAGGCTGCTTTGGCGCGACCCAAGGCCGACGACCCGCGCGTCGCAGAGCGGTTCGAGTTGTATCTGTGCGGCGTCGAGCTCGCGAACGGTTTCGGCGAGCTGACCGATCCAGACGAGCAACGGCGGCGTTTCGAAGCGGAAATGGCTGAAAAAGCCCGCGTTTATGGCGAGAGCTATCCGTTGGACGAGGACTTCTTGGCTGCGCTTCGCCACATGCCTCCGGCTTCCGGCATTGCCTTGGGCTTCGACCGGCTCGTGATGCTGGCCACAGGAGCGCAGCGCATCGAGCAGGTGCTATGGACGCCCCTGCCGGAATAGCTTCAAGCCCTAATCTGAATACGTTTCCAAGTTGGGCAGGATTTTCCGCGTGAGCCTTTATTCGGAAGCCGAGCGGATGACTGGCCACATTGACAGCGGCGTCGAATTCGGCGCCTAGGCCTCATGACCAAATGCGCCAAACCTTTGACGACACCCGCCGAGCTAGCGGCAGCTCGTCTCATACCGCGTGAGGCGATCGGACGACTTGAGGCTGTCGCGGCACGCTACGCCGTCTCGATCACCCCGGCGATGGCCGAGTTGATCGATCCCGCTGATCCGAACGACCCGATCGCGCGCCAGTTCGTGCCGGACAGCCGCGAGCTGGAGGTGGCGCCGGGCGAAACCGCCGACCCAATCGGCGACCACAGCCATTCCCCCGTGCCTGGTGTGGTGCACCGCTATCCGGACCGCGTGCTGCTCAAGGTCGTGGGTGTCTGCGCCGTTTATTGCCGGTTCTGCTTTCGCCGGGAGATGGTCGGCCCTGAGCAAGGGGCCCCACTTTCCGCGGACCAACTCGCTGCCGCACTGGATTACATCCGCGCACGGCCGGAGATCTGGGAGGTGATCTTGACGGGCGGCGATCCCTTCGTGCTTTCGCCGCGACGGATCGGCGAGATCACCGCAGCGTTAGATACGATCCCGCATGTAGCCGTCCTGCGCTGGCACACACGCGTGCCCGTCGCAGATCCAGCGCGGATAACGGATGAGCTGGTGGCGGCTCTCCGCAGCACGAACAAGGCTGTCTGGGTGGCGGTGCACGCCAACCATCCCCGCGAATTGACGGAGCCAGCCAAGGCGGCTTGTGCGAAGCTGGTCGACGCAGGTATCCCTCTCGTGAGCCAGTCGGTGCTGCTGAGAGGCGTGAACGACGATCCGGAAACGCTTGCCGAGCTGATGCGAGCCTTCGTCGCGTGCCGAATCAAGCCGTACTACCTGCACCACGGCGATCTGGCTCCCGGGACGTCACATCTCCGCACCCGAATCGCTGACGGCCAGCAGCTCATGCGAAAGATGCGAGGGCGTGTTTCAGGTATATGCCAGCCAACGTACGTGATCGATATTCCGGGCGGCGCGGGGAAGGTGCCCATCGGGCCGTGTCATGCGCTCCCTGGCGAAGAGCCCGGCACCTACCAGCTGGAAGACCCTGACGGCTGCTGCCACTCGTACCGCGACAGCATCGCCTAACGACTGTTTCGCGTTTACGTCTTGCGCCGCGAAGCCCGCTGACGAGAGCAAGTGCGGCTCGCGCGATCAAATACACTCAAGGCAATAAAATGCGCTGGGTGGCTGCAACCTCCCAGCGCTTCGTTGAAGTCAATTCGAGAAGAGATCGCCGCCGGGCTTATTTCTTTTTTTCGGCAGCCTTCTTTTCGGCAGCACCCTTCTCCGAACCCTGCTTCTCGGCAGCCTGTTTCTCCTGAGCCTGCCTGATCAGCTCGGCCCTGCGCTCCCTGATCTGCTCCATCAGCTGGCTGCGGGCCTTGGCATAGGCTTCACTGTCAACAGGCGGGCCGTTGTGCGCCGCTGTGAAGCCGTCGAGAGGAACGGGAAACGCGATAGGCTGGCCGTTGGCATTGATCGCCAAGACCATCAGACCACCGCCCGTTTTCATGGAATCGAGGAGCTCCTTGGTGGCCTCCACCTCTGCTGTGCAACCCGCCGGATGGCACAGGGTGTAGTTGAGGCTGATCGGCTTGAGCTCCTTCTCGTCGATTTTCTCGTTCTTCTGGGCCTTCTCCCACTGTTCCGGGGTGTAGACGGCAGCCCTGACGCCCGGCGGGATGGCCATGCCCAGCGGCACCATGACCATCAGGTGCTCTTTGTCGATTCCTTCAACGTGGCGGATGGCTGCCGACACGATGACCATCCCCGTATTCCCGTCGAGCCGCTCATGGTGGGTGAGGCAGATCTCCTTTTCCTCGCGGACAAGCTTTCCCTCCTTGTCGCGGGTCGCCAGCGGGGCCTTCTCGCAGAGCTTAACCCACGCGCTCTGCTGCTGCTGTTGTTGTTGCTGCGCTTGGCCTTGAGCTTGCTTGCCCTGTGGGGCCAACGCAGCGTCAGAAATTCCCAAATGAAGCCCAAACGCCACCGCCGCACCTGCTACGGCGCGTGCGGCACAAATCGCGAGCCAACTTGAATTCGCCATCGTGTTTTCCCGTTCGCTGTGAGCGGTACGGCCTGCCCGTCCCACCATCCCCCGGCACTCACCGCGCGCCGGGTTGACACGCCCCCATTGCGACGTGTGCCTGCGCGGACTAATGGTGCGAATGCGGCAATCACGTGACCGCCTGCCTGCGGGTCCTGTGCATGGGTGAGCCCGCGCTTAACGACGTGGCAAAGTCGCAACGTCGCAGTCAGCATGGGGTCGTAATACGCCCCAATTGTGGTAATGGCTGCGCGAAGGGCGGTGGCATCGTCGAGCCGACAGTTTTCGTTTGCCAAGCGGAAGGCCTGTGATCCTGCTGATAACCCTCGCGTCCATGCTCATGGTCGCGCTCGCTCCGGCGCCACTTTCCGCCGGAGAGGCGACTGGGAAGCACGGCATCGCGATGCACGGCGAGCCCGCGTTGCCGCCCGATTTCAAGCACCTGCCCTACGTCAATCCTGATGCGCCCAAGGGCGGTCAACTCCGCATGGGCGTGCTCGGCACATTCGACAGCCTCAACCCCTTCATCATCAAAGGCGTGACGCCATCGGGCATACGCGAGTACGTCTACGAAAGCCTGATGGCACGCTCGCAGGATGAACCATTCACGCTCTACGGCCTCGTCGCCGAGCGGATTGAAGTGCCTGATGATCGCAGCTGGATCACATTCCACCTGCGGCCCGAGGC